>NZ_JBFRCL010000004.1:0-238915 GCF_040965695.1 Paraburkholderia sp. BR10937 | reverse complement strand
TTTATGAATCGGCGATCACCGAGACGCCCCATACGAGCGCGACCGCGCCCATCACGATGAGCGGCGCGTGAGCCAGCCAGCCCATCAGCGCGGCACACGTTGCGCTCGTCGCCATCGCGCCGACCGTGACCGCCGTGCGCCCCACGCGGTCCGCCAGCACGCCGCCGAGCCACGCGCCCATCGCACCGATCGCGATCACGCTGAAGGTCATCCACTCCGCGCGCGTACGGGCGTTGGCCATGCCGCGCGCGACGAACGTTTGCTGCAGGAACAGCGCGAGCCACGCCCACATCGCGTAAAGCTCCCACATGTGGCCGAGGTAGCCGAGATTGGCGAGCCGCAGGGCGGGCCGCCGCCACGCCTGCGCGACCTTCGCAACGTCGATGCGCGTGGCGCGCCGGATGTTCGGTCCGATGCTCGCAAAGCCGATCAGCATCGCGGCGCACGCCGCGCACGCCGCGGCGACGCCATAGATCGTGCGCCAGCCGAGCCCGCCCGTGGCCGCCAGCAGATGCGGGCTTGCCGAGCCGAGCGTGAGCGCGCCCACGAGCAGGCCGACGAGCAGACCGAGATCGCCTTGTGCCCAGGTGGCCGCGAGCCGCATGCCTACCGGATACACGCCCGCCATGCACATGCCGGTGATGAACCGCAGCGCGACAACCGCGCCGCCGACCGGCGGCAGGAACGCGAGCGATGCGGTGGCCACGGCCGCCACGAGCGCGGAACCCGCGAGCAACCGGCGCAGATCGTAGCGGTCGGGCAGAGAAAGCAATGCGGACGTGATGGTGCCGGCCACGAAGCCGCACTGCACGGCGCTCGTGAGCAAGGCTTCGTCGAACGCGGCAATGGCGTGCGCCTGCTTGATGAGGACCACCACGGTGCTCGACGAAAACCAGACGCCCATCGCCGCCACCTGCGCGAGGAGCAGCAACGCGAGCGAGGCGGCCTTGCCGCGTTGCGCCGTGCCAAGCCCTGGCGGGCCCGTTTCGTCCGACGAACGGGAACCGGCAGCGCCTCGGGAAGGCGTGCGCGCCACGCTCACGCAGCCGCTGCCGCGTGCGCCTGTGCGAGCACGCGATGAAACGCGCGGCCGAACCAGATCAGCCCGTCGCGCCCGCCCATCATGCGCGCCGCCTTGATCTCACAGAAGAACACCGTGTGTGTGCCAACTTCGGTCGTGCGCGCAATGTGGCAATCGAACGAACTCACGGCGCCGCGCAGCGCAGGCGCGCCCGTTTCGAGCCGATACCATTCGGCGAGCGCGAAACGTTCGTCCATGTCGATGTCTTTCGTGGCGAAGCGCGCGGCCACCTCGCGCTGGTCGGCGGCCAGCACGTTCACGCAGAGCCGCCTGTTCGCGCGCAGGATCGCGTTGTTGCGGCTCGTGCGATTGATGCAGACGAGCAGCGTGGGGGGCTCGTCCGTCACGCCGCACACGGCGGACGCCGTGCAGCCGGCGCGCCCTGCGTCGCCGTCGGTCGTGACGATGTTCACGGCGGCGCCAAGACCGGACATGGCGTCGCGAAAGAGGGATTTGTCTACCATATTTTTGCCCGCTTGCCGCGGTCTCCTCGTAGCGGGAATTCAGTACCCGGTTTTCACGCCTCGTTCATGCCTCGTTCACGCGCGCGCCGCGATACTGCGCCGCCGCGTGCGACGCCGGCAGGCGTGCGCCGCCGGAGAGCTTTTCGCGCAGGGTGCCCTCACGATACGCGCTTTTATAGGCGCCGCGCGTTTGCAGTTCGGGCACCAGCAGTTCGACCACGTCGTCGAAGCATTCCGGCACCACCGTGCGCGAGAGATTGAAGCCATCCACGCCCGCTGTTTCGCTCCACTCGATCAACGTTTGCGCGATGCGCTCGGCCGATCCCACCCACGGCGCCTGGCGGCTGCCGAGGACCATCTGCTCGAGCAGCTTGCGGCGCGTCCATTGCGGCCCGGCGCTGCGCGTCATGGCTTCGACGTTGGACACGATCGCCTGGCTCTTGCCCGTCTCGATGGGCTCGTCGAGATCGTAACGCGCGAAGTCGATGCCAAGCGACGCCGCCGCGTGCGCGAGCGCCGCTTCCGGGCTCACGTAGCGCCGGTACTCGTCGAACTTCTCGCGCGCTTCGCTATCCGTGCGTCCGACGATCAGCGTCGCGCCCAGAAAGACCTTCACGTCGTCGGCCGCGCGCCCGAGCTGCACGGCCTGCGCCCGAATGTCCCCGACGATCTCCTTCACGCCTTCCATCTTCTGACCATTGATGAACACGCATTCGGCGTGCGTCGCGGCAAAGCGCCTGCCGCGCGTGGACGATCCCGCCTGGTAGAGCACCGGCGTGCGCTGCGGAGACGGCGCGCACAGATGCATCGCATCCACCTTGTACTGCGGCCCGCGATGATGAATCGTCCGCACGCGAGCTGGGTCGGTGTAGATGCCGCCGGCGCGGTCATTGAGGACGGCGTCGTCGTCCCAGCTGCCTTCCCAGAGCTTGTACACGAGCGCCATGTATTCGTCGGCCAGATCGTAGCGGTCGTCGTGAGCGTTCTGGCCATCCATGCCGATGGCGCGGGCCGCACTGTCGAGATAGCCCGTCACGATGTTCCAGCCGATGCGCCCGCCCGTGAGATGGTCGAGCGTGGACATGCGCCGCGCGAACAGAAACGGCTGTTCATACGTGAGATTGGCCGTCACGCCGAAGCCCAGATGCTGCGTCACCGCGGCCATGGCGGGGATGACGAGCGTGGGATCGTTCACGGGCACCTGCACCGCGCCGCGCAGCGCGGCGTCGGCATTGCCGCCGTAGACGTCGTACACGCCGACGACATCCGCGAAGAAAATGCCGTCGAAGAGGCCCCGTTCGAGCTTCTTCGCGTAGTCGGTCCAGTACCGGAGTTCCGTGTAGCGGCTCGACTGGTCGCGCGGATGGGTCCACAAGCCTTGCTGAATGTGGCCTACGCAGTTCATGTCGAAAGCGTTCAGACGGATTTCACGTGGCATGTCGGCTCCTTTTGGGCGCGCTCGATGCCATCTACTATAGTAGACGAACGGATACTAATGAAACCTGGGATTGTTCCGGTATTGCCGCGTAGGGCTCAGGCGAACGCCTCTTGCCGGGTTCACTGGATGTGATGCCACCCATCACGGATCGTCATTTGTCCCGGTCGACCGGTTCGCGTATGTTTGCCGGAACGAAGCGTTGCCGTTCCCGTTGCCCTTCGAACGGGGGCTCGAACACGTCGAGGCCGACATGTTGCGGATGGCGATGCGGCAAGGAAGGCGACGGACTTAGCGGAGTGCCACCCGGACGCTGCCTCATACAAGGAGAAGTTCACGTGCCCATGCTCAAATTCGACATCCTCGAGGGCCGCACCGACGAACAGCTGCGTGCGCTCCTCGATGCCGCCCATGAGGCCATGGTGCAGGCCTTCGATGTACCCGTTACCGATCGCTACCAGAGCGTCAACCAGCATCGTCCGGGCGAGCTGGTGGTAGAAGACACGGGACTCGGGTACGCGCGATCGAGAGACGTCATCTTGCTGACCGCGGTGAGCCGCAAGCGCACTGAGCCGCAAAAGGTCGAATTCTATCGCCTGCTCGTCGAAAAGCTCCAAGCCCAATGCGGCATTTCGCCGGACGACGTCGTCGTGTCGATCGTCGAGAACGACGACGCGGACTGGTCCTTTGGCCGCGGGCGCGCGCAGTTCATCACCCGGGAATTGACATAGCGTCGTGAGGTTGGGGGACCGCGGTAAAACTGCGCAACAGCCGCGCACCGGCGAGGAGCCACTCATAATCTCTGCGCCTGAGCGATACGCCACAAGCCGGCCCGTATAATCGACTCATGAACCGACCGCTTACCGACCCCACCTCCGCCATTTCCACGCGCGTGCGCATCGAGCGCGAATCGCGCGGCTGGTCGCTCGCGGACATGGCCGAGCGCTCGGGCGTTTCCAAAGCGATGATCAGCAAGATCGAACGCGGCGAAGCGAGCCCTACCGCTACCGTGCTCGGCCGGCTTTCGGGCGCCTTTGGCCTGCAGCTGTCCATGCTTCTCGCGCTCGCCGAGCAAACTGGCGAGCGTTTGAGCCGCGCCGCCGATCAGCAGATCTGGCAAGACCCCGAAACCGGCTACACGCGCCGGGCCGTCTCGCCGCGCAACGGCGGCATGCTCGACCTCGTGGAGATCGCGTTGCCGGGCGGCGTTCGCGTTGCATATCCGGCGTCGGCGTTCACGTTCCAGCATCAGCAGATCTGGGTGCGCAGCGGCACGCTGGTATTCGAGGAAGGCGAACAGGTCCACACGCTCGAGGCCGGCGACTGCCTGCAACTCGGGCCGCCGGCCGACTGCGCGTTCTTCAATCCGGGCAAGGGCCCGTGCGTGTACGTCGTGGCACTCGTGCGCCGCTGAATGCGAGTACGCGTCGTCGCGGCGCCTCTCCTGCATCGTTGAATCGGCTATCGCACAGGCGTTTTGCGCGCATGGCGCGTGCATGCCCAATGCGAGTAGCCGAATGTGGGCATTTGCATATATTCCGAAGTCCTCAGGCGGCAACGGCGCAGGGCCGCCGCCACGCCATGAGAGACCGACGATGCATGACGTGATTCAAGCCATGAAGCTCAATCACCTGAGCTTCCGCTCTGCCGATACCGCCGCAATGGCGGCCTTCTTCGAGCGCCATCTGGGATTCACCATTGCGGGAACGTGGGAGCAGTCGTATATCCTCAAGCGCCCCGGCTACGACGTGGTGATCGACCATGCAAGCGGCGACGCGCCGGCATGGCCCAGGAACTTCCACTTGGGCTCGCGTGGACGCCGTGCCTGAATATCGCGGCACGTTCGACATCTGACCGAGGGTGGGCGATCAGCCCTCCACCCGCGCCTTCACGATCTTCCCTCGTTGCAGCACGTATTCGATCCGCTCGCCCTCGCCGGCCACCACGCCGATGTCGGCGAGCGGATTGCCATCGAGCACGACCACGTCGGCAATCGCACCCGCCGCGATCACGCCCAGCTCGCCCTTCCTGTTCACGATTTCCGCAGCCACGCTCGTTGCCGAGCGCAGCGCCTCCAGATTGCCGAGCACTTCCGCGCGAATGCGGAACTCGCCGGTCTGGAACGCGTGCATCTCGCCAAGCAGATCGGACCCGAACCCCATCTGCACGCCGGCCTTCGCATAGATCTCGAGCGATTCGCGCCCCTTCTGCTGCACAGAGGCCACCTTCGCCACCGAATCCGGCGGTAGCCCGAACTGCGCGCCGTGGGTGGCCAGCGCATCGTAGGTCACGAGCGTCGGCACGACGAAAGCGCCGAACTCGCACATCAACTGTGCCGCCGCTTCGTCCACGAGATTGCCGTGCTCGATCGTGCGCACGCCACAGCGCACCGCGCGCGCGATGGCGCGACCCGTATAGGCGTGCGCCATCACATAGGTGTTCGCCGCTTCGGCCTCCGCCACGATGGCGCGAATTTCATCTTCGGAGTACTGCGTATTGTTGATGGGGTCCGTCGGCGAGGCCACACCGCCCGACGCCATGATCTTGATCTGCGTGGCGCCCTTCTGGATCTCCTCGCGCACCGCGAGACGCACCGCATCCACGCCATCCACCACGCGCGCGATCGCCCCGGTGCGGAAGCAGCACGAGCAGGGTTCGAGCAAATCGCCGCGCGGACGGAAATCGCCGTGACCGCCCGTCTGCGAGAGCGCCTTGCCCGAGGGGAAAATGCGCGGCCCGCGAACCACGCCCGTTTCCACGGCCTGCATCAGGCTCCAGTCGGCGCCGCCCGCGTCGCGCACGCTCGTGAAGCCGCGCGAGAGCATGGCGTCGAGAATCGGCAGCGAGCGGATGGCCGCGAGGATGTTGGGCTGCGTGGCGTTGGCACCGAGATTCGCATTCGAGGCCAGCACGTGCACGTGGCAGTCGATCAAGCCCGGCATGACGGTCTTGCCGCGCACCTTGACCACGTTTGCGTTCGGCAGGTCGACGGGGCGATCGGTCACCTCCACGATGCGCTCGTCTTCAATCACGACGTGATGATGTTCGAGCAGCACGCCGCGTTCGAGGTCGAGTACGTTGCCGCCTTTGAGTACGGTTAGGGTCATTGTGTGGATTCCTGATGGAGTCGTTCAGTTCGCGCGCCGCACTTCTTTCACGAAGAAGGTGCCAACCAGGCTGATTGCGGCCGCGACGATCACGTAGAGCGCGGGCGCCATGTTGCTGCCGGTGCGCGCGATGAGCCACGTGATCAGGAACGGTGCGAAGCCGCCGAAGATCGTGACCGCGAAGTTGTAGGCCACCGAGAGACCAGTCGAGAGCACCTTGGTCGGGAACAGCTCCGAGAAGGCGGCGAGAATCGGACCCGTGTAGGCGGCGATCAGCACGCCAAACACGGCCTGAAACACGATGAGCGAGGCGAAGCCGGGCGCGCGGTTGATCCACGCGAACATGGGCCAGGCCAGCACGAGAATCAGGAACGCGGCACCGCTCAGGAACACGCGCCGGCCCCACGCATCCGCCAGCTTGCCCACGATCGGCGCGCCGCACATGATCATCAGGCCGCCCACCATGCCAGCGGAAAAGCCCGTCGATTGCGGCAGATGCAGCGTGCGCACCGAATAGGTCGGCATGTAGAACAGCAGCACGTAGGTGCAGACGGTCCAGAGAATAACCATGGAGAAGCTCGCGAAGGTCTCGCGCGGGTAGCGCTCGAACACCTCCTTGAGGGGCGAATTGTCTTTCGCCTGCGCTTCCACGGCGCTGAACGCGGGCGTCTCGTCGATCTGGCTGCGGATGTAGTAGCCCACCGGGCCCACGAGAATGCCGATCAGAAACGGCAGCCGCCAGCCCCAGCTATGCAGCGATTGCGCATCGAGCGACGCCGTGACGAACGTGCCCGTGGCTGCGCCCAGCAGCACCGCGAAACCGATGCTCGACTGGATCCAGCTCGAATAGTAGGCGCGCTTGCCCGGCGGCGCGTACTCGGTGAGGAACGCCGTGGCCCCGCCCATCTCGCCGCCCGCCGAGAAACCCTGCAGCAGGCGCGCAAGGACGATCAGCAACGGCGCGGCAAGGCCCGCCTGCTCGTAGGTGGGCGCGAGCCCGATCAGCGCGGTGCCGAAGGCCATCAGCAGGATGGTGAGCGAGAGCGCCGCCTTGCGGCCCACCTTGTCGGCGTAGATGCCGAGCACGATGCCGCCCACCGGCCGCATGAAAAAGCCCACGCCGAAGGTCGCCACCGTGAGCAGCACGGAAGTCAGCTCGTTGCCGGTCGGAAAGAACAGCTTCGCGATGACCACAGCGAAGAAGCTGTACACCGTGAAGTCGAACCATTCGAGGCCGTTGCCCAATACCGTCGCTATGATCGCGCGGCGGCGCTGCTGCGCGGTCGTCGCGACAGCTTCATGCGCGACGCGAGGTGAAAGCGTTCCTTGCATGGTCTCTTCCTTGTCAGATTAATCGTCGCTGCGCGCCAACGACTACGCGCCCGGAGCTGTCCTACATGCTCCTCATGCTAATGACAGCCCGATTAATTTCTGAAACGAAAGATTCGCATGCATGCATGCGCTGAGCGCATGCGAGCCACCTGAACGCCGCCAACTCCGTCACACTGTCGTTTGCATCTCCGCCTGCTCGAACAGCCAGCGCGTGAACAGGCGCGCCGCCTGGTTCTGCGCGCGTTCGTTGGGCGAGATCACGTAGTAGCCGCCGCCGTGGCTCGCCGAGCTTTCGCCCACGCGCACGAGCAAACCGTCTTCGATGCACGCGTCGATCATGTAGCGCCAGCCGAGCGCCACGCCCTGGCCGAGTATGGCGAGCTGCACGAGTTGCGGATAGTGGTTGATCGTGATGCCCTGCGGGGTCTTCGGCATCGTCATGCCGTTCAGGTCGAACCATTCGGGCCACGACATCCACTGGCGCTGGCCGTCTTCGAGCAGCAGCAGCGTTTCGCCCGCCAGATCGGCAGGCGCGAGCGCGCGTCCCGCGAGATAGCCGGGCGAGCAAACGGGAAACACCTCTTCGTTGAAGAGGCGGCGCGCGGTGAAATGCGTGGGCGCCTGCTGGCGCACGTAATACACGCCGACGTCGAACTCCGCGGGCGACATCGTAGCGAGCCCGTCACGCACGATCAGGCGCAGCTTGATGTTGGGGTACGCCGCGCGGAATGCCGGCAGGCGCGGCGTGAGCCACAGCACCGCCACGCCCGACGAGCACGCAATGGTCAGTTCGAGGTCGCCGTAGTGCTTCATCACGTCGAAGGTGGCTTCGGCACATTGCGTGAGGAGCCGTTGCACCTGGGCCGCATATTGCTCGCCCGCTATCGTGAGGCGCAGCGAGCGGTGCTCGCGCACGAACAGCGAGCGGCCGAGAAACTCCTCGAGCTGCTGGATCTGGCGGCTGATCGCGCTTTGCGTGAGGTGCAGTTCGGCGGCCGCGCGCGTGAAGCTGGCGTGACGCACGGCGGCTTCGAACGCGACGAGGCAGGGCAGCGGAGGCAGAGGCGTGATGCGCATGGAATGACTCGGGCGGGTCGTGTCAGGGAGATGTTGCCATACATCCCACGGCGGCAGCCTCCAACAAAAACGGCACGCGCACCAGGTTGCGCGTGCCCGCCGCGAAAAAAACTTACTATTGCGTTGAATCTCTGCGCAACCAAGGGGGCGAAGATGAGTTCTGCCGGGAGTGCGGCAAGCGGTGCGGGCGCAGTGCAATGGCACGCCATGCCCGCCGCCGAGATAGAGCGCCAGCTCAACGTGAATCCGTCGCAAGGGCTCGACGTGGCGGACGCCGCACAGCGCCTCGGCACCTATGGGCCGAACGTCCTGCCCCAGGGCAAGAAAAGCGGCCCCTTCGTGCGGTTCCTCGCCCAGTTCAACAACGTGCTCATTTATGTGCTGCTCGCGGCGGGCTTCATCAAGCTGATGCTGAGCCTGTGGCTCGACGCCTCGATCATCTTCGCGGTGGTCATCCTCAACTCGTTGCTGGGCTTCCTGCAGGAAGGGCGCGCCGAGAAAGCGCTCGACTCGATTCGCAACATGCTCTCGGCGGAAGCGCGCGTGCTGCGCGCGGGCGAGGGGCGCCTCGTCCCCTCCGACGAGGTCGTGCCCGGCGACATCGTGCTGCTGGAATCGGGCGACAAGATCCCCGCGGACATCCGCCTCGTGGAGGCGCGGAACCTGCGCACGGAGGAGGCAGCGCTCACCGGCGAATCCGTGCCTGCGGAGAAGAACACCGGTGCGGTGCCGGCGCAGGCCACCGTGGGCGACCGCGAGAATATGGCCTTTTCCGGGACGATGGTCCTCTCGGGCCGCGCGACCGGCATCGTCGTGGCGACGGGCAGCCAGACGGAGCTTGGCCGCATCAACCAGATGCTGGCCGAGGTCAGCGCGCTGGAAACGCCGCTGCTACGCCAGATCAAGAAGTTTGGATACGTCATTACGATCGCCATCGGCATCATCAGCGTGCTGCTGTTCGCATGGGGCCACTGGCTCGGCCACATGACCTTCATCCAGTTGTTCCAGGCCGTGGTGGGCATCGCGGTCTCGGTGATCCCGGAAGGGCTGCCGGCGCTCATTACCATCACGCTCGCCATCGGCGTGCAGCGCATGGCGAAGCGCAACGCCATCATCCGCCGCCTGCCCGCGGTCGAGACGCTGGGTTCCGTCTCGCGCATCTGCTCGGACAAGACCGGCACGCTCACCCTCATGGAGATGATGGTGACCTCGGTCGTGACGGCCGACGCGCCCTATGAAGTGACCGGCGACGGCTACGCACCCGAAGGCGAGGTCCGCACGGGCGGCAAGGCGCTCGGCGCCGAGCGGCCGGAAGTGCTCACGCTCATGGGCCGCGTATCCATACTGTGCAACGACGCCGGCCTCTTCGAAGAAGACGGCAAATGGAAAGTGGAAGGCGACCCGACTGAGGGCGCGCTCTACCCGTTCGCCGGCAAGCTCGGCATGGACCGCGGCGCGGAAGCCGCCGCCGCGCCGCGCATCGACGGCATTCCGTTCGAGTCCGAACACAAGTTCATGGCCACGCTGAACCGCTCGGCGCAGGGCGAGATGCTGCTCGTGAAAGGCGCGCCGGAAGTAATCATCGAAAACTGCGACCGCCAGCAAACGGCAAGCGGCCCCGCGCCGCTCGACCGCGAGCGCTTTGCGCGCGAAGGCGAGCGGCTCGCCTCGCAGGGCGAACGCGTGCTGGCGCTTGCGTGGCTGCCCGACCCCGGCCTCGAAGTGGGCAATCTCGGCCCCGAGGACCTGCCGAAGACGCTCGTGCTGCTCGGTCTCGTGGGCCTCATGGACCCGCCGCGCAAGGAGGCGATCGACGCGGTGCGCGAATGCCACGGCGGCGGTATCCGCGTGACGATGATCACGGGCGACCACAAGGTCACGGCCGCCGCCATTGCGGGCATGCTCGGCATCGGCGACGGCAAGACGGCCGTGGCCGGCACCGAGATCGAGGCGATGAACGACGCCGCCTTGCAGGAATGCGTGCGCGACGTGGACGTATTCGCGCGCGCGAGCCCCGAGCACAAGCTGCGGCTCGTGAAGGCGATCCAGGCCAACCGCCAGGTGGTCGCCATGACGGGCGACGGCGTGAACGATGCGCCCGCGCTCAAGAAGGCCGACATCGGCGTGGCGATGGGCATCAAGGGCACCGAAGTCACGAAGGAAGCCGCGGGCATGATCCTCGCCGACGACAATTTCGCCTCGATCTCGGCCGCAGTGAAGGAGGGGCGCACGGTCTACAACAACATCGAAAAGGCCATGCTCTTCATGCTGCCCACCAATATCGCCCAGGGCGCCGTGATTGCCATCGCGATCCTGTTCGGCTTCGTGCTGCCGATCACCGCGCCGCAGGTGCTGTGGGTGAACATGATCACGTCCGTCGCGCTTGGCCTCGTGATTTCCTTCGAGCCTCACGAGGACGACGTGATGCAGCGCCCGCCGCGCTCGATCGACCGTCCTATCGTCACACCATTCGGCGTGTGGCGCATTCTCTTCGTCGGCGCCACGCTCGTGCTCTATACGCTCGCCGCATTCTTCTGGATGAAGGTGCAGGGCGTGCCGGACTCGATGGCGCGCACGGCCGCCGTCAACGCCATCACGCTGGGACAGGTCTTCTATCTGCTCAACAGCCGCTCGCTGATCAATTCGGCGCTATCGGTACGCGCGCACATGGGCAACCCGTATCTCTGGTATGGCATTGGTGCCGTTATCGTGCTGCAGATCCTGTTCACCTATACGCTGCCCTTTCACGCCGTGTTCGATACCGAGTCCCTGCCGCTCTCGGCATGGCTCTGGCTCGTGGCGGGCGCGATCCTGTTCTTCCTCGTGGTGGAGCTGGAAAAGCTCGTCATTCGTTCGATACCGTCGCTGAAGAAGTCCGTGAGCCCGCAACAGCGCGGCGCACCAACAAGGCAGTACCATGACGCGTAGAATCGTTTCGTCCCGTCTCGAGAGCGAGGGCCCAATGCCATGCTGCCTGGTGCGAACCTGAACCTGGTCGAGGTAACCGGATTGCTGGTGGGCGGCCTCGCCCTGTTCCTGTTCGGGCTGGATCTGATGACGGGCGCGCTCAAAACGATTGCCGGCGCGCGCCTGCAATCGCTGCTGGGTTCGCTCACCGCCAACCGGTTTCGCGGCGTGCTCGCGGGCGCCGGCATCACGGCGCTCCTGAACTCGTCGACCATCACCACGGTGCTGCTGGTGGGCTTCGTTTCCGCGCGGCTCATGACGCTGATGCAGTCCATCCCGATGATCATGGGCGCCAATATCGGCTCGACGCTCACCGCGCAGATCATCGCGTTCAATATCTCCGCGCTCACGCCGTTCATGCTCGGCGGCGGCTTCCTGCTGTATGGCTTTGCGAAGCGCGAAACGCTGCGCGAACTAGGCGGCGCGCTGCTCGGCCTCGGCCTGCTGTTTCTCGGCATCGAGATGATGGGCAACGCCACCCGGCCCCTGCGCGATTACCAGCCGTTCATCGACGCGATGCAGAACATGCGCAATCCGCTCATCGGCATCGTGATCGGCGCCGTGTTCACGGCCATCGTGCAAAGCTCGGCGGCCACGCTCGCAATCGTGATCGCGCTAGGCAGCCAGGGGCTGATTCCGCTCGAATCGGGCATTGCGCTGATACTCGGCGCCAATGTGGGCACCTGTGGCACGGCGCTGCTCGCTTCGATCGGCAAATCGGCGGAGGCGGCGCAAGTCGGTATCGTCCACCTGATCTTCAACGTGCTTGGCGTGCTGTTCTTCGCCTTCATCATTCCCCAGTTCGCCGATTTCGTACGCATGATCTCGCCTTCCGCGCCCGAACTGACCGGCGCCGCGCGCCTCGCGGCGGAAACGCCGCGCCAGGCCGCCAATGCACACACGGTGTTCAGCGTGTTCAGCACCCTCGTGCTGATCTGGTTCACCGGGCCGATTGCGAAGCTAGCCGAACGCCTCGCACCGGCGCGCCGCGAAGGGTGGCAGGACCCCGGCGTGCCGCGCTACCTCGATGAAACGCTGGTCGAAATGCCGGCGCTCGCCATTGCCCGCGTGCAACTCGAACTGGCTGCGCTCGGCAAGCTCGTGCAGATTCTCGTCGAGCATAGCGCGAGGCTGCTGGTCGAAAGCTCCACGCACGCGCTTTCCACAGTGACGAACGAGGACAAGGCGGCGGACTCGCTCAGCACCGCCATCCTCACGTATATCGGCAAGCTCTCCGACGCCGTGCAAAGCGACGACGAAGGCCGGCAGGTGGTGGATCTCGCGCGGATTACGACCTGCCTCGACGCCATCCGCGAAGTGGCCACCACGAGCATGCTCGCGCTAAGCCAGCGGCGCGCCGCGCAAAGCGCGGATGTGACCGTGCTGGCGAGCAACCCCGAGCTGCTGCAGTTCGCCAGGTCCGTCATCGAGCGTTTCACGCTTTCCGTGCAGATGATCGCGCACCCGGAGGCCGACGTCGTGACGGGCATCGTCAACGCCAAGCCGGAAATCGAAGCTCAGTCCGACCTCGCGCGGCAGCACATCATGTCTGCGCTGCAGCTACGCAACGAGGGCGCGGCGTTCCTGTTCCGCTTCGCCAACGACGTGATCGAGCAGTTGAACGAAGTGGCGCGGCTCTCCCGGGCCATCGCCAAGGCCACGCGGTGGCTGCACGACGTGAAAGTGCTGGAGCCGGAAAGCGCAGAGGCGGCGGCCGAGACCGAGGCAGAAGCCCAGGTATAAAGAGACGGCACGCGCCTGCTGCGCGTGCGTCTTCAACGCGTCGCGCCCGAGCTCAGCGCGTGAGGATCGCTGGTGGGCACCGCTTCGAGAAAGCCGCGTCCCATCTCCGCCTCGAAACGCGAAGCGCTCCCCTCCCAGACGATGCGTGCATGCTCCAGCACATAGACGCGGTCCGCGTGCGGCAGGGCAAAGCGAACGTTCTGCTCGCCCAGCAGCACGGTAATGGGCGTGGACTGCTGCAGCGCATCGAGCGCTTTCGAAAGCTGTTCCAGGATCACGGGCGCGAGCCCGAGCGTCGGTTCGTCGAGTATCAACAGCCTGGGCTGGGGCATGAGCGCACGCGCAATGGCCAGCATTTGCTGCTCGCCGCCCGAGAGCGTACGCGCCGTTTGGCCCTGGCGCGACTCGAGGATCGGAAAGAGGTCATAGAGCCACGTGAGCTGCTTCTTGCGCACCTCGTCGGAGAGATGATAGCCGCCGAGTTCGAGATTCTCGCGCACCGTCATGTCGCCGAACAACTCGCGCGTTTCCGGGCATTGCACGAGGCCCGCGCGCGAGACGGCCGCGCCGCTCATGCCCTTCAGGTCGCGCCCGTCGAAGCGGATCGCCCCCTTGTACGGCAGGAGGCCCGAGAGCGCGTTGAACAGCGTGGTCTTGCCCGCGCCGTTGAGGCCCACCACCGAAACGAACTCGCCCTCGCGCACGTGGAGGCTCACGCCGTCGAGCGCGCATGCCTTGCCGTACAGCACGCGCACGTCGGAGACCTCGAGGATGGCGCGCTTCGCTTCGCCCGCAAAGCTCGCGCGCTGACGCAGTTCCAGCTTGCCGCCCAGATACACGCGGCGCACGGTTTCGTTTTGCATCACTTCTTCAGCGGTGCCTTCGGCAACGTGCTCGCCAAGGTACATGGCGAGCACGCGATCGGCGAGCGCTGAAAGGCTCTTGACGTTGTGATCGACCAGCAGCACCGCGCGCCCCTCCGCGCGAAAACCGCGAATCAGCTCGGAGAATGCGTCCGATTCCGCAACCGTGAGTCCTGCGAAGGGCTCATCGACGAGCACGACCTGCGGGTCGCGCGCAATCGCTTTCGCCATCTCCATGCGGCGCAGGTCCGCGAACGGCAGCGTGGCGGGATGCCGGTGCATGACGGCGGCCAGCCCCACGCGCGCGGCAATTTCCTGCGCGCGCTGATGCACATGCGGCTCGGCCGCGAGCTTGACGAGCGAGTCCGGCAGCAGCGCGAGCTTGATGTGCTCCAGCACCGTTTGCCGATGCAGGGGGCGCGAATGCTGGAACACGATGCCCACGCCGGCGCGCGCGATGCGGTGCGGCGCCCAGCCGGCCATCTCCACGCCGTTCACCTTGACCGAGCCCGCGTTGGGCCGCTCGATGCCCATGATGAGCTTCATCACGGTCGACTTGCCGGACCCGTTGGGTCCGATCAGGCCCAGGATCTCGCCGGGCCGGATGTCGAAACCAATGTCCTTCACCGCGACGAGACCGCCAAAGCGCTTGGTCAGCCCGCGAACGGAGAGCAGCGGCGTGTCGTTCATTGGCGTTCCCTCGTCCGTAGCAGGTTGCCGAGCAAACCGTCCGGAAAGAACAGCAGCGCCGCGAGCGCCACGGCCGCGACGACGAACGTGTTGAGCTGGCCGAGCGGGCGCAGGAACTCGCCGGCCACGATCAGGAAGATCGATCCGAGCACGGCGCCGAGTATCGTGCGGCGCCCGCCGAGCACGGCCGCGATGATGATCTGCACGCCGACGCTCAGGTCCACCACCGTGCTCACGGATGCCGTGCCTTGATAGAACACCAGCATCGCGCCCGCCACGCCCGAAAACACGGCGCTGATGCAAAAGGCCACGAGCTTGTGCCGCGTGACGTTGAAGCCCAGCGCCTGCGCGCCGGTGGCGTCCTGGCCGCTCGCCTGCAGGATGAGGCCGATGGCCGAGCGGGAGAGGCCGAACAGCAGGATCGCGCAAACCACCAGAAACGCCAGCGCGATCCAGTAGTTGTGGTTCGCGTCGACGGACATCACGTCGGGCACCATCATCCCGATCTCGCCGCCCGTCACGCCCGCGAAAATCACGATGGCGTTCTGCAGCAGCAGCACCGCCACGAGCGTGACGAGGCCGAAGTACGGACCGCGCAGCCGCAGCGCGGGCACCGCGAGCAGCAGGCCGCCCACCAGCGCGAAAAGGCCGCCCGCAATCACGCAGACAGGAATCGGCAGACCCCAGTGGGCATCGATGATGGCCGCCGAATAGGCGCCGAGGCCGATCAGGAACGTCGGGCCAAAATTGACCTCGCCGGCAAAGCCGAACAGCAGATCCCACGACATCGCGAACACACCGAAGTAATACGCGACCGTGAGCACGCCGAGGATATACCCCGACATCCACCAGGGCAGCGTGGCCGCCGCGACGGCGAGCAACACGGCCACCCATACCCCACGCGAACGAAGAAGACCGGACATGTCGATGTGCTCCCTTCGCTCGGTTAGCGACGTCCCAGGAAGCCCTGGGGCCGCACGTACACGACGAGCACCAGCAGCAGCAGCGCGGGCAGCGGCCGCAGCGTCGGCGCAACGAGATACGCGGTGACGGTCTCCAGATAGCCGACCACATACGCGGCCATCAACGACCCGGAAACGCTGCCGAGCCCGCCCAGCACGACGATGGAGAACGCGCTCGCCGTGAGCTGCCCGGCGTTGTTCGTGCTCACGCCGAGGAACGACGCGAGCAGCACGCCCGCAATGCCCGCCAGCACGCCGTAGATGGTCCACGCAAGCAGATAGATGCGCGAGAGTTCGAAGCCGAGCAGCGTGAGGCCGCGCGGATTCATCGAGGCGGCGAGCAGCGCCTTGCCCGCGCGCGTGCGATTCACGAACAGCCACAGGAGGCCGATCACGGCCCAGCAGACCACGGCGATCATGATCTCGTTGAACGGCACGCGCACGCTGCCGATCATCGCCACGCCGCTGATGAGCGGGCGCATCGTCACCGGGTTGTCGGTGAAGAGCCAGGCCATGCCCTGCTGGATCATGATGCCCCACAGCAAGGTGCCGGTGAGCACGAAGATTTCCTTCTCTTCACCCGGAATCGCGGCGGAACGCTGGATAGGCCGCACCACCATCAGGTACGTGACATAGGCCGCGATGAGACCGGCGACCACGCCCAGCAGCGTGCCGAGCCAGGTGCCGAGGCCCGCCTCGCCCGCGAGCATCCAGCCCATCAGCGCCGCGACGAGCATCACGCCGCCATGTGCGAGATTCAAGATGCCAGAGACGCCGAAAATGAGCGTGAAGCCGATGGCGCCGAGCGCGTAGAGCGAGCTGATGGCGAAGCCGTCGATGAGGATCTGCAAGAGCAGCATGTCCGGCCTTTCAGGTGGGTTGGCGTGTCGCAACATGCGCCGTGCGGCCCATCGTCAAACGAAGGGCCGCACGGCGCGACGCACTGCGAAGCTAGTTCGCGGCCTGCTGGATCTTGATGAAGGTCGGGAACTTGACCTTGCCGTTCGCAACGGACTTGGGCCAGATCGCGATCTGCTTGCCGTCCTGCCATTGCAGGTTGATGCCGGTGATGTAGCCCGGGCCGTACTTGAGCGCGTGCGTGAACTGGTCGTCCTTGCCGTAGAACTGCCAGCGCCCGATCGTGCCGACGTAATCCGTCTTCTCGAGCGCGGCGACCATCTGGTCCGGATCGGTCGAGCCCTTGTTGCGCTTGATCGCATCCGCGAGGATGTGCACGAGGTCATAGGTCGAGAAGCCGCAATACGCGGGCGATACGCCGAACTTCTTCTGATACGCATCCGTGAAAGGCACCGTCTTCGGCGTGATCGCCACGCCCGGTGCCGCAGCGGAAGCCGTGATCACGCCCTCCGTCGCGCCGTTCGTGTCCTTCCAGAAGCTCGTGGTCGTGGCCTGCGAGCTTTGGCCCGACATCGGGATCGGCACCTGCTGATCGTGCCATTGCACCGTCGGCTGCACGCCCACGTGGCTGATGCCCGTGGTGATCGTATCGGGGTGCCTGGCCTCGATCTGATTGAAAATTGGTGTGAAGTCCGAAGTATCCGGATTGAAGCGGATATGATCGACCACCTTGAGCCCGGCCTTGGGCAGGCATTCCATGAAGCGCTCGTCGAGCGGCTTGGTCCATGCGGCGTCCTCGCTCATCACGACCGTCGACTTCATCTTGAACTGGTCGACGAGAATATCGTGAGAAAAATCGCAGATCGACTGCGCGATGAATGCCGACGTCATCCAGCCGTGGAACGTGTACTTGTAGTGGTCGTAGTCGTCGTGGACGTGCTTCGAAATATCGTTGCTCGCGGCGCCCGGCGTAATAAAGGGCATTTTCAGCCGTGCCGACCAGGGTTCCATGGCGAGCGCCACTTCACTGATATAGCTGCCGATCACAGCGACGACCTTGTCCTGGGTCGCGGCGCGCTGGAACGCGCGCACGCCGTCCGAGGCCGACGAGTGGTCGTCGTACGCGATGATCTGGATGGGCCGGCCATCTACGCCGCCGCTCGCGTTGATCTCGTCCGCGGCGAGCTGTGCCGCCTTGCTGATCGAGGCGCCCGCGACCGCGGACTCCTCGCTGATCACGCCGATCTTGATCGGGTCCCCCGCGGCATGCGCGCCGGCCGCGAGGCCCAGCCCTGCTGCCACCATGCCCGTCGCCGCTACGCGATGAAGGTTTCGCCACACGCCGTTACTGGACATCATGCATCTCCGATTCGCCAGGATCGTTGAGGAACATCTGCCCGCTACATTGCTGCTTTGAAGAATGTGCCCACAACAGTATCACCAGCCTTTACGCGCTCAATCGGGAAAAACGATGACAGGTAACATACGGATAAGGTGCTGATTTCATGGTGCAAAGCGGCATAAATCCGGCCTCGCGGCGAGGCCGGCGGCATCTCGTGCCGCCGGCAAACGGCGCGGGGCGTTATGGACTGCGTGGAAAGCGCGCGGCCCCTGCAAAGGGTTCGAGCCATTGCACTGCACGATCCGTATAGATCTCGCTTTGCGGAGACGGCAAGCCTTCCAGGCTATCGAGCGTGCCGGCCTTCACGAGCACGACGCCGGGCATGCCGGAGACCTGGGTCATGACTGGCGAGCCGCAATTTGCACAGAAGTGACGATACGAAGGCTGCCCACTATCGCCCGTGTCCAGAAAGGCCTTCGTTTCGCCCTGCTGTTCGTAGTCGGCTTCCTTGATGAAGAGATTGAAGGAGAACAGGCTCCCGCCCTGCTTCTGGCAATGCCTGCAATGGCATATTGCACAAGCCACGGGTTCGGCCTTCAACACGTAACGCACGGCCCCGCACAGGGAGCCACCTTTTCGTTCCATCATGATTCGTTATCCATACTATTGACGATCGGCTGGGCCGCCCATCGCGGCCCGCCGTACTGCTAACCTCAGGCCACGCGCACGAGCTTGCGGTTGATGAATTCGCCGATGCCCAGCTCGGACAGCTCACGGCCGAAACCCGAATTCTTCACGCCGCCAAAAGGCAGGCCCGGAGAATCGGCGAAGCAGGAATTGATGTACACCATGCCGGCTTCGAGACGCGACGCAACCCGCTTCGCGTGCTCGATATCGGCGCCGAATACGAACGAGCCCAACCCGAAGCGCGTGGCGTTCGCCAGTTCGAGCGCTTCCTCCTCGCTGTTCACGACGTAGAAGGACAGCACCGGGCCGAAGGCCTCCTGCTGATAGAGCGGATTGTCCGCGGCAATGTCCGCGACGATCGTCGGCTCGAGATAGAAGCCGGGACGCTCGACGCGCCTGCCGCCATGGACGATACGCGCGCCGGCGGCCTTCGCGTCGGCAATCTGCTTGAGCAGGCCTTCGAGCGCACGCTCGCTGACGACCGGCCCGAGCGCCGTGGTTTCGTCATGCGGATCGCCCACCTTCAGCGCGGCAAAACGCGCTGTCAACGCCGCCAGCATCTGCTCGCCGCGCTCCTTGCCGACCACGATCACGCGCTTGACGTTGACGCAGCCCTGCCCCGAGTTGAAGGTGCGGCCCATCACGCACTGCTCGACGGCAAAGTCGAGCGGCGCGTCTTCGAGAATGATGGCAGGGTCGCTGCCGCCCAGTTCGAGGATCACCTTCTTGAGATTGCGGCCCGCGCGTTCGGCCACGGCAGTCCCGGCGCGCTCGCTGCCCGTGAGGGCGACGCCGCGCACGCGGAAGTCGTCGACGAGCTTCACCACCTGGTCGATGCTGCAAAAGAGATTGGTATAGACGCCTTCCGGCGCGCCAGCCTCCTCGAACAGGCGCGCAAATGCGAGCGCGCATTGCGGCACGTTTTCGGCATGCTTCATCATGACCACATTGCCGGCAACAAGCTGGGTCGCGGCGACGCGCGCGAGCTGATAGTACGGAAAATTCCAGGGCTCGATGGCGAGGATCACGCCGATGGGTTCGGCAACCAGCGTCGCGCCAGGCTCGCCGGGCAGCGGCTGGGGCGCCAGGAACTGCTCTCCGTTGTTTGCGTAGTAATCCAGAATATCGGCAACGAGTTCGATCTCGCCATAACTCTGGCTCACGATCTTGCCCATTTCCAGCGTGGGATAGCGCGCGTATTCGTCGCGCTTTTCGCGCAGGATGCGCGCGGCCCGCGCGAGGATCTGGGCGCGTTCGGCCACGCTGCGGTGTTTCCAGTCTTCGCGATAGCGCGTGTCTGCCGTCGCCAGAGCAGCGAACACCTGCGCGTCGGATTGCAGCGGAAACTCCTTGACGAATTCTCCCGTAGCGGGATTCACGGTGCTAAAGCTCATGATCTTTGACTCCATTGGACCGTTGGAACAGTCGGCTATTCAAAGCCGCCTTGCGGATGGCGCGCTGCTCGTTCCGGTGGTCGGGCAGCGCGCTCTCGAAAACGATTTCGCAACCAAGATAGCAGCGCGGTCCGAAAATATCAAGGAGCCGGGAAAATTCCCAGAAATCGATTTCGATCGAAATAAAGCGTCATCGAGCCGGAAGGCCCGCCGGGAGCCGCGTCGGGCTGGGGCCGAAATCGTTTTCTGCAGAAATCTCCCCGACATGCCTCACTTTCGTCCACGCGGCGTACAATGCCGAAAACGCTTTCGAAGATGCCTCGAGCGGCGTCTGGAGAGGTCAGAGGAGCAGGAATGAACATTCAGGAACTAGCGGCAGCGCTCGAGCTTTCGGTCAGTACCGTTTCGAAGGCGCTGAACGACCGGGACGACGTCAGCCCGGCAACGCGCCAGCGCGTGCTGGAAGCCGCGCAGCGCTACGGCTTTTCTCCGGATCCCGCCGCCCGGCGCCTGCGCAAACAAGCGGCGGACACCATAGCCTTCGTCGTGTCGCCGCCGCAAACGTCGTTCGCTCATCCGTTCTTTCTCGACATGCTGATGGGCGTGAACGAGACCATGGACGACAGCGGCTATCAGGTCATCGTGGCTTCGCCGCGCAGCGTGGAGGGCGAACTCGACGTCTTCAAGCGCCTCATCGAGCGGCAACGCGTGGGCGGCCTGCTGTTCGGGCGCACGCGGCGGCAGGACGAACGCATTGCGTATCTGCTCGAACGCGACATTCCCTTCGTCGCCTTCGGCCGGAGCGACACGTCCAGCGACTTCCCCTATGTCGACATCGATCATCGCGTGGTCGGGCGCTCGGGGTGTGCGCGCTTCATCGCACTGGGCCATCGCCGCATCGGGCTCGTGCACGCTCCCGAATACCTGACGTTCAGCCATCTCGAACGCCTTGGCTATACCGATGCGCTACGTGCCGCGGGAATCCGTTTCGACAAGGCGCTCTGCGTCGAGACGGCGATCTCGGAAGAAGGCGGCGCCGAGGCGGCGCGGCGGCTGCTCGACCTGCCCGACCCGCCGACGGCGATCGTGTGCGGACACGACCTGACCGCCCTCGGCGCATTGCGCGGCATCGCGGAAACCGGCCGGGTGCCGGGCCGCGATGTGGGCGTCATTGGCGGCGACAATCATCCCATCGGACGCTATGTGCAGCCCGCGCTGACCACCTTCACGGCCGAGACGTACCGCGCCGGCAAGCGGATGGCAGAGATGCTGCTCGAACGGCTCGCGGGCAAGTCGCCGCGCGCGCTCCAGGAGGTGTGGACGCCGGAGCTGATCGTCCGTGCGTCAGATGGGCCGCATCGCGGCGAGGGGCACTATCCGGCGGAAGGCAAAAAGATGGCGTCGAAACGCTCGGGCGTCGCGCGCGCATAAGCGGCGCGACCGCTCACTCGCGGTCCTTGCCCCAGCGCCAGCGAGGCGGCTCGCCCTTGAGCCAGCAGACCAGCGAAAGCGCGACAGTGGCGAGGATCGCGAGCCCCGCAAACGCATACGGATGCCCGTGCGGCTCAAAAAATACCGCGCTCAAAACAATCGACAAGACGTACACCACGAGCACCACCCAACCCTGCCAGGTGAGCGGAAGTCCCCACCCCCAGCCATAGCGTTTGGCTCGAAACCAGTATTTGCCAGTGCCTGCCATTTCCCCTTCTCCCGCGCCTGACCCGATGCGCAGCGTCAGGCCGGTGCAGTATGGCACACGGCCTCGACCCGGTTGCCGGCCGGATCGATGAGAAAGGCGGCGTAATAGTCGGCGTGATAGTGCGGCCGCAAGCCCGGGTCGCCATCCGACCGGCCGCCCGCCGCGAGACCGGCTGCATGGAACGCATCGACCTGCGAGCGCGTCGCGGCCTTGAAGCACCAGTGCCGCTTGTTCGGCTCGATGGCGCTGGCATCCAGATAGACGGAAAGATACGAAGACTGCGTTTCGGCCGCGTCGCAACGCTCGCCGTAGCCGAGCGCGTTGGGGCGGTCGTAGACCTTCAGCGCACCCAGCGCATTCATGATCGCATCGTAGAAGGGACGCGCTGCGTCGAGATCGGGAACGCCGATCGAAACGTGATCGAGAAGTTGCATGGTGATGGAAGTCCGCAGTCGTGAATGCACGACTATAACCGGCGCATCACACCATGCAGCGTTTGCCTTACCCCGCGTGACCGGTGCGGAACACCGACACCGCGGCGTTGAGCCGGTGCGCTTCGTTTTCGAGCGACGATGCCGCGGCCGTTGCCTGCTCGACGAGTGCCGCGTTCTGCTGGGTCACGAGGTCCATCTGTCCCACGGCGACGTTGACCTGATCGATGCCCGTGCTCTGCTCCGCCGCCGCCGATGCGATCTCGTTCATGATCGCACTCACGCGCGCGATCGCTTCGACAATTTCGCTCATCGTCGAGCCCGAGCGCTCGACGAGGCCCGCGCCGGTTTCCACGCGCGAGGTCGACGACTCGATCAGTTCCTTGATCTCCTTGGCCGCCGCGGCGCTGCGCTGCGCCAGCGAACGCACTTCGCTCGCCACCACCGCGAAGCCGCGTCCTTCCTCGCCTGCACGCGCCGCTTCCACGGCCGCGTTGAGCGCGAGAATGTTGGTCTGGAACGCAATGGCCTCGATCACGCCGACGATCTCGCCCACGCGCCGCGAGTCGCCCACGATGTCCTGCATCGTGCCGACCACTTCGCGCGAGAGCGCGCCGCCCTGCGCGGCGAGACCGGAAGCGCCCTCGGCGAGCGTGCTCGCCTGGCGTGCGTTTTCGGCGGTCTGCTTGACCGTGGAGGTCAGCTCTTCGATGCTCGCCGCCGTTTCCTCGAGCGAGGCGGCCTGCTCCTCGGTGCGCTGCGAAAGATCCGTATTGCCCGCGGCGATCTCGCTCACGCCCTTGTCGATCGACAGCGCGCCTTCACGCACGCTGCTGACCGTCTTGATGAGTGCATCCTGCATCTGCCGCAGCGCGGCCTGCAGGCGGCCCATTTCGTTGTTGCTCGTCGTCTGCACCGTGCCGCTCAGGTCGCCGGCGGCGATGCGCTGGAACTGCGCGATGGCCGCGTCCACGGGATGCACGATCGCGCGCATGAGCGCCGCGCGGCCGATCCACGCGGACAGCAGCGAGAGCACCATGCCCACGCCCACCGCGACGCTCACCGCATTGAAGCGGTCCTGCGCCTCCTGGTAGCGCTGCGCGCCGAGGTCGATCTGGCGCTTCTCGAGCACGAGCATCGCCTTTTCGTAGTTGCTGTAGAGCGACGGCAGCTTGTGGCCCTGCAGTTCCTGGAACGCGGTCTTGTCACCGGCCTTGAGTGCCGCCAGCGCCGGCTCGAGGCCATCGTGCAGGAAGCTGTTGCGCTTGGCCTGCATGTCGGCGATGAGATCCTGCGCCTCGCCTTCTCCGCTCGCGATCGACAGATAGTGGTCCAGACGCTCGTTCGAGTTCTTCAGATACTGATCGAAGCGCTTGAGCACTGCGTCCGCGGCATCGTGGTCGCCGAGGTCGGAAAGCGATGCGTTGGTGGCGAGCGCGAGGCGCAGACGCAGCAGTTGGCCGGCGCTGCCTTCGAGGTCGGCGACGGCCGGCGTATTGACGGTGTACATGGTGCGCAGCGACTCGTTGCCCGCTCGCATCGACAGGAGTCCTGTGGCGGCACCGACGATCAGGACGACGCCAAAGAAGGCGATCATCAGGGTCAGGCTCGCGCGTATCGACAGCTTGTGAAGCATTCCTGGTCTCTCTCCGTGGGGCGCGCGGCTCTGGAGGCCGCGCGTGTCCCAGTCGTTTTTCATCGAATGTTCCGGTGCGCCTACCCAGTGCAGCCCTTGCGTTCAGGCTGATTAAGCGCCCAGTACATAACAACGGCAGGAGAGCGTGCGAACTTTATGGTTTACAGCAAAGAAGCACGACCGTTAGCAACGCTTCGTAATACAGACTAATATGTGGGATGCATGTGAGTCAATCCGCATCACGCGCTGGCTTCGTGTGCGCCCGCTTCGCCCTCGTCCATCGGCACGAGATAGCGCAGCACGTCGCGCCAGCTCACGATGCCCACGGGGCGAAATTCGGCATCCACGATGGGGATGCACGAAATCTTGTTGGAGAGAAAGAGGGCCACGGCGTCGGAGAGGCTCGACTCGGGTCGCAGCGTGAGCGGCTTGCGGCTCATGATCTGGTGCACGCGCTTGTTGAGCGTGCCGAGGTCGCGCGCGGATTCGACCACGCTGTCGATGAACGGGCTGATCGCGCGCAGCAGGTCGCGATCGGAAACGACGCCTTGCAGCTTGCCGTCTTCGACCACGAGCAGATGGTGAAAGCTCGCTTCCGCGAAAATCTCGCGCACCGTCGCGAGCGTGTCGTCGAAACCGACGGTGACGACACGGCTCGTCATGAAGTTCTCTACTTGCATACCTTCCAGACCTGAATGGGTTCGACGTCCCGAACCGGCCTGTGCGCAACGGATTCCGGCGGCGTCTCGGGGCTTCAGCCCGTGATATCGACCACCCGCGCGTAAATCTTCAGTCTGGATAACGGTGTGGGAAGCGCACACACGGCGCGCACCATCTGCTGCACGCTTTTGTCATGCTTCGAGCGCGAGCGTCGCGAAGGTAGCGAGCCAGTGCTCGCCCATATAGTCCCCGGCCACATGGTCGAGCGCACTGGCCAGATGCAACTGCGCGGCATCGTTGAGGACGGCCACGCGGGCGTCGCCGGCGGGCAGTGCGCGTGCAAGTGAGCGCTGACACCACGCGCGGCTCAGGTTGAGCCCGTCGAGGTGGGCGATCTTGCCGTCGCTGCGGTCGGTCACGGTGGCCGGCGTGAAGAGCGTCACCGGCTCTTGCACCGCGAGGTTGGGCAAGAAGCGCGTGAACCACGGCTCGAAATCCTGTGCGCGCAGGACGCGGCTCATCAGCAAGGCCACGCTTAGCGCGGGAGACAGGAATTCGTCGCCGCCCGGCTCCCATGCCTGGCAGCCCACGTCGTTCGCGTGCCAGCGCGTGGCGGTGTCTTCGATCAGCGTCGCCAGCGCCGGACGCGACGTGGCTTTCGCGAAGTCGTACGCGAGTGTGAGCGCGAACGCCGTGTTGAAGTGAGTGCCCACTCGCAACGGATAGGTCGCCTTCGGCAGGAAATCCTCGAAGCGCTCGACGAACCACTCGGTCAGCGGCGCCAGCGCCGCCTGCCAGCGCGCGGCCTGCGGCAGCTTCATCGACTCGAGCAGCGCCTCGACCTGCGCCGCGAGCGCGAGCAGCCATGCCCAGCCATAAGGGCGCTCGAAACCGCGGTTGTGCGCGAGCGTGAGGTAGGCCATTTCGCCGGCCATCTTCTCCGGTGTGAAGTGTTCATCGACCACGGCGACGATCTGCGGCCCTTCGGGCAGGTCGGGAAAGCGCTCCAGCAGATGCAGCACGAGCCAGTAGCCGTGCACGCACGAATGCCAGTCGTAGCTGCCGTAAAAGGCCGGGTGCAGCGCGCGCGGGCCCTGCACGTCCTGCGGGCCTTCGAGCGAGTGAGTCAGCTTGTTCGGGTACTCGCGCGTGAGGTGGGCAAGCGCGAGCGAGGCGAACTTCGAGGCATGGGCGGCGGTGAGGTGTGTGGTCATCGTGAGCTCATCAGAACCGGAAAACGAAGGCGTACATCAGCAGCGTGTTGACGACGAGCAGCAGCACGGCGGTCGGCCATTGCGCCTTGATCACGCCGTTCTTGTCGCTCAATTCGAGCAGCGCCGCGGGGACGATGTTGAAGTTCGCGGCCATGGGCGTCATGAGCGTGCCGCAGAAGCCGGAGAGCATGCCGATCGCGCCAAGAATCGCCGGGTTGCCGCGGAAGTGATGCACGATCAGCGGCAGGCCGATGCCGGCGGTCATCACCGGAAAGGCGGCGAACGCGTTGCCCATGATCATCGTAAAGACGGCCATGCCGAAAGTGTAGGCGGCCAAGACCGCGAACGCCGAATTCTGGGGAATCCAGTTCGTGACGAGCTCGGACACCACGTGGCCGACGCCCGCCGCCGCGAACAGCGCGCCGAGCCCGCGAGCAACGCGTTCAGGCGCAATGCGAAACCGATCAACACAATCGGCACCCCTATCAAAACCAGCACCTCTCCTCCGCCTTATGTCTTTCCGCCGATCTCGTGGACGCGGCGCGCGCGGGCGCGCTTCCCCGTTGCGCCCAATACAGCCCGGAAATCTATCACGAGAATTTATCGATAAATAGTCGATAAAGTCTTTATAAGGGAAGTCCCTGGGCAATGCGCATCCATGAAG
Organism: Paraburkholderia sp. BR10937; assembly: GCF_040965695.1. NCBI lineage: Bacteria > Pseudomonadati > Pseudomonadota > Betaproteobacteria > Burkholderiales > Burkholderiaceae > Paraburkholderia > Paraburkholderia sp. BR10937. The sequence goes on along the minus strand of NZ_JBFRCL010000004.1, from coordinate 212,609 downwards.
ACGAGTTGGTGCCGCCGCGCTGTGGCGCGGCGTGGGCCGGGGTAGGCGGGCTGGACAGTTAGTTGCATCCGGCGGGACGGACTGGAATGCCTGCGCGGCTGGATTCAGATGTCGAGATCGAATGCGCGTTGATCGTTCGCCGCTTGCGGCGCGTCATGGAACGACAACTCGACGCCAATGCGCTCGCCGCTGCGCACCCGGCTGATGGCATGCCGGAGGTTCACGCGGTAGTAACCGCTGCTGCCCTTGAACGGCCGCTGGGCCGTGGCAATGATCGCCGCGTCGCCCAACCCGAGCGGAACGACCGTCGGGCGCGACTGCATGCGCGGACGCTGCTCGGTCAGCACCAGTTCGCCGCCCGTGAAGTCTTTCCCCGGCGCCGAGAGCAAGGCGACCACTTGCAGCGGAAATACATGCTTGCCGTCACTGCGTTGATGCAGCGCCAGATAGTCGTCGGTGCCCAACTGGTTCAGATGCGATTGCGTCCGGGTTTGCCCCGCTCGCCGGTTGCGCTCCAGAAATTCATCCAGCGTCGCGGGGAATCGATAAGGCATGCCAAGCATCTCGTTCCATCGATTGGCAATGGGCGCCAACTGGCGATAGAGGTCCACACGCCATTGCGCCCACGGCTGCGGGAGAGGCGTTCCGAAATGCAGCAGATCGCCACGGCCGAGATCGAGCGAGTCGAGCGACACACGGCGCAATGCAGTCGATGTCCCGGCTTCGCGCGCGAGCCTGCGGGCTTCGTCCGCACCGGCTAGCCGAGGCAGTACCGCATAGCCTTCGCTGCCCAGTTGCGCGGCGATTGCGCTCCAATCGAGCTTGTCGAATGTGTCGGCAGATGAAGTCATAGGCAAGGACATATTCGTTTCAAAAACCCGGGAGCGTTGCCGTCTGCGGAACGTCGCGTATAGCGGGAATCGCCTTCTCGTGTTCGAGCAGCCAGCGCTTGCGATGCAAGCCCCACGCGTAGCCCTTCAACTCGCCGTTGCTGGCGATCACGCGGTGGCACGGCACGACGATCGCGATGGGATTGGCGCCGTTCGCCGCGCCGATGTCGATCGCCGCGCGCGGGTCTTCGAATCCCAACGCTTTCGCGAGCTTGCCGTAGCTGGTGGTGCTGCCAGCCGGAATCTGGCGCAACGCGGCCCAGACCTTTTCTTCCGGGTCCGAACCGGCCATGACGACCGGCAGAGAATCGAGCGCGGTCAATTCGCCCGAGAAATAACGCGTCATGGCGTCGGCGATCGAAGCCGGCGCGGCGGCGTCGATCCATTCGGCACTGCCGTGGCGTTCGCGCAAACTACGATGCAGGCGCGAGTGGTGATCGGCGAATTCGAGCGCGTGCAGCCGCTGCTGCGCATCGCTCACCAGCATGAGGTCGCCGAGCGGCGACTCGATATGGCTGAGAAACAGTTGCATGATGCGTTCCTTCGCGTCGTACGCGCACTAACGTGAATCGTGAAAAATCAGGCCGACGGTATGGCGCTTGCCACTGCGCACCACGCTCACGCCGTGCCGCATGGCGACCCTGCGCGTGCCGCCGCGCCGGTTCGCAGCCGGCCGCTGGTTGACGGTGAACAGCACGGCGTCGCCTTGCTCCAGCGGAATCACTTCGGCACACTGGCCGTTCGACGCGCTCTGCGTCATCACGAACTCGCCGCCCTCGAAGTCGACGCCGGGCCGTGACAGCAGCATCGCCACCTGCAGCGGAAACACATGCTCGCCGTAGAGGTCCTGGTGCAGGCAGTTGTAGTCGCCCGGGCCGTATTCGAGGATCAGCGGTGTCGGACGTGTTTGCCCTGCGCGGTGGCATTGATCGAGAAAGGCGTCGAGGTCGGCCGGGTATTGCGTGTCGATCCCCAGTTGCCCGTTCCAACGGTTCGCGATCGGCGCGAGGTACGGATAGAGCGCATGCCGCAAGCGCTGAAGCAGCGACGGCAGCGGATACGCGAAGTACTTGTATTCCCCGCGCCCGAAATTATGGCGCGCCATGACGATGCGCGAGCGAAAGCCATCGTTCCTCGCGTACAGGGCGGCGAGTTGCGCGCATTGCTCGGGCCTGAGCACGCGGGGCAGCACGGCGTAGCCGCGTGCGTCGAGCGATTGCTCGATCTCGATCCAGTCATAGGTTGCGGATTCCGGCTTCTGTGCCCGCATGGCTCCGGTTTTCATCGCGTCTTTCCCTCCTCTCGCAAGCGGCATTCTCGCCGATCTCGCCCACAGACCAACGATACGTGGGCGCGCCGCGCGTTCCGATCCGGATGTTGCGCTCTAATTCGGCGCGCGCCACGGCGTGAATACCACGCGAATGTCACGGCAAGAAACGGGTATCTGCGCGGTTTTCCGGTCGATATCGTTCATTTCAGGCGGAGCAATCCTGCTTCGCCGTGAATCGAGATCAGCAAGGAGTCGAACATGTCGATGGAAGAGGACAACAAGGCGATTGTTGGCCGCTGGTTCACGCGTTTCTGGGGCGAAACCTGCGACCTCAGCGTCGTCGATGAGCTAGCCGCGCCGGACATGCTGCTCAAGTATTCGCTGCACGAGCCGCGCCGCGGCCGCGAGGACATCAAGGCGTTCATGACCGGCTTTCGCGCGGCGTTCCCGAATCTGAACTTCTGGGGCGCGGCCGACTTGATCGCCGAAGGCGAGTACGTGGTGGGCCAGTGGGAAGGCGGCGGCACGCATTCGGGCCCGGCGTTCGGGGACTTTCTCGCGGGGTCGTTGCCAGCATCGAGCGGCCGCAAGATGCACTTCACCGGCACGACGGTATTGCGCCTGAAAGACGGCAAGATCGTCGAGGAGAGCGGGCTCGACGACGGCGTAACGGCGCTCACGCAGCTCGGGCTCATCAAGCGGGGCTGACTGCGCCACGAACGGAACGTCTCACATAGGGAGTCGAATCATGTCACCGCTCGCCCCGCTCCTCCCGCTTCACGCGCTCGCCGCCCAACGCGACGGGCTACGGCCTGAACTGCTCGCGCTGTTCCTGCGTCATGCGCAATCCGACGCCTGACTCAGCGCGAGCATCGATGGCCCGTGCGTGGAAAGCGGTCAGGCGCCGCCGCAATGCGCCACGACGTTGGACTGCGCGTCGAGCCACACCGGAATCGCATCGAGCTTGGCGCCGGCGCACGGGCCTACGATGCACTGCCCGTCTTCGAAGCGAAACAACGCGCTGTGATGCGCGCACATGATCACCTGTGCGCGATACGTCGGCACATGGCCGGCCTCGTAGTCGAGCGGCACCGAGAAGTGCGGGCAGCGGTTCGCGTACGCCCATACTTCGCCGCCCCGCCGCACGACGACGACCGGCCGCCCCGCCAGCGCGGCGTCGATCACGCGCGCGCCGCCGTCGGGCACATCGTCGAGGCAACACAGGCTCACGGTCGGCATGATTCACACCCTTTGCTCAGGATTGCCAAGGTTCCAGTCCCACGGACGGATCTCGACGTGCTCGAACAAGCCCGCCAGCGTATAGGGATCGTCGCGCACGAAGCGCATCACGTCGTCGTAGCCTTCCGCCTCGATCACGAGCAGCGTGCCGTTGAGCGCGTCGCAATGCGGCGCGAGCGTCGAGCCGCCCAGCCGCACGAACACCCCGCGCTGCGAGGCCGAGCGCAGATAGGTGCGATGCACGGCGCGCTCGCGCTCGCGGACTTCGCGCATGCCGGGCTTGTCGGTGGCGAATACGGCGTAGTAGCGTGTGTGCGGTCTCATGCGCGCTCCAGCACGAAGTCGTAGCGCGCCTCGCGAAAGCCGCCCTCGAAGCCGAACTGCTGCGCGGCCGCCCCGCCCGCCGCGTGCTCGCGATAGTCGACGAGCAGCGAGGGCTTCACGCCGAACACCGCGTCCGAATCCAGATACGGATCGTTCTGGTTGAACAGGTGCGTGACGAGCGCGCTGTGGCCCGGCGCCGTGATCATGAAGTGCAGGTGGGCGGGCCGCCACGGATGCCGCCCCGTGGCGTTGAGCATGCGGCCCACTGGGCCGTCGGTCGGAATGGGATAGCACACGGGCACGATGGTGCGGATTGCGTAGCGGCCTTCGGCGTCGGTGCGATAGCGGCCGCGCAGGTTGCCGTGCGGCTGTTCGGTGTCCTGCCCCGAATACATGCCGTTGTCCGCCGTCTGCCACACCTCGAGCAGCGCGTTCGCCACGGGCTGGCCGTCGGTCGTCAGCACGCGGCCATGCACGAGGGCCGGCGTACCCGGCGTGAACGCCATGTTCTCGCCATAGGTACGTTCGGGCATGCCTTCGATGTAGAACGGGCCGAACACGGTCGTATCGGTCGCGCCTGTCGCGTAGCGGTGATTGATCGCATCGACGAGCATCGACACGCCCAGCGTGTCGGAAAGCAGGATGAATTCCTGGCGCACGACGTCGTCGCACATCTGGCCCGTCTCGGTCAGGAAGCGGATCGCGGCGAACCACTCCGCTTCCGTCGGCTCGACTTCGCGCACGTAGGCGTGCAGATGCCGCACGAGGCTTTGCATCAGCGTGCGCAGGCGCGCGTCGGGTGTGTTCGCGAACCGGCCCACGACCTGTTCCGCCAAGGCGCGCTCTGCTTCGGTGCCATGCATCGACATGCTTGTCTCCTTTCCGTTGTTTTGTGCGCCACGCACGTGGCGTGGCGCAGCCCGGCTAGCGCGGCGCCACGCCTTCCCACGCGCGTTGCAGCAGTTCGCGGATCGCCGCGCGCTCCAGCGGCCGCGGATTGGGATAGGCATTCGTGCACGCGAGATCGGCCGCTTCGTCGAGGCCCGCTTCGGGCATGCCGATCTCCGCGAGCGACATGGGAATGCCTAGCGACGCGTTCAACGCGTACAGCCGCGGCCCGGCCTCATCCGCATGCGCACCGCCGAGCGCACGCGCCACGCGCTCGAGCGCGTGTGTTGCGGTCGCGTGGTTGTAATGCGCCGTATGCGGCAGCATGACAGCATGCGTTTGCGCGTGCGGCAGGTTGAAGGTGCCGCCGAGCGTGTGGCAGAGCTTGTGATGCAGCGCCATGCTCACGGCGCTCAGGGAAGTGCCCGCGAGCCACGCGCCATAGAGCGCGCGACTGCGCATTGCCGCGTCGTCCGGGCGACGCACGACGCCCGGCAGCGCTTCGCCCAGCGCGCGAATCGATTCCTCGGCCATCAGGCTGATCACCGGGTTCGCATCCTCGGCATAGAGCGCCTCCACCGCGTGCGCCATGGCGTTCACGCCCGAAGCCGCCGAGATGCCGGCGGGCAGCGAGACGGTGAGCGACGGGTCGTAGATCACAGTGCGCGGCAGCACGCGCAGGTCGCGCCCGGTCTTTTTCAGGCGCCCTTCGGTGAGCCCGTAGATGGGCGTCATCTCCGAGCCCGCGTAGGTCGTGGGCACGGCGACGATCGGCAGCGCCGATTCGAGCGCGATGGCCTTGCCAAGGCCGATGGTCGAGCCGCCGCCCACGGCCACGCAGCACTGCGCGTCCAGTGCCGCCGCCTTTTCGCGCGCGGCCCGCGCGACCTCCACGGGCACGTGCATGACCGCTTCGGCATGGACGCCCGCGGCGCGCTCGCCGAGCAGGCGCGCGACTTCTTCAGCGAGAGGCCGCTGCTCGGGCGTCGAGAGGATCAACGCGCGGCGTGCGCCCAGCCGGTCCACTTCTTCGGGCAACCGCGCGAGGTTGCCCCAGCCGAACACGACGCGCGACGGCAAGCCCTGATAAACGAAGCGATCCATACGTACCTCAACGCTTGAAGTGGGGCGGCACCTGGGCATCCACGTTGACCCACACCGAGCGGGCCTCCGTGTAGTCGTGCATCGCCTCGAAGCCCATTTCGCGCCCGTAGCCCGATTGACCGACGCCGCCGAACGGGCTGCCCGGATTCACGCGCTTGTAGCAGTTCACCCAGCACATGCCCGCGTGAATCTTGCCCGCGATGCTGTGCGCGCGCGAGAGGTCGCGCGTCCACAGGCCGCTGCCGAGACCGTAGTCGGTGCCGTTCGCAATGGCGAGCGCTTCTTCGTCGGACTTGAAGCGCAGCACGGTCACGAACGGGCCGAACACCTCTTCCTGCGCGATACGATCATCCGGCGTCTTCGCCTCGATCACCGTGGGGCGCACGTAGTAGCCGTTGGCGAGCGCGGGGTCCTGCGGCGCGCTGCCGCCCGTTAGGACGCGCCCGCCCTGCTCGCGCGCCACGTCCACGAAGGCCTTCACGCGCTCCAGATGCTGCAGCGAAGTGAGCGGGCCCATTTCTGTTTCGGCGTCCAAAGGATTGCCGACACGAATCGAAGCGCCGAGCGCCACGAAGCGTTCGAGAAATTCGTCGGCGATGCGCTCGTGCAGCACCAGACGCGAGCCCGCAATGCAGGCCTGCCCCTGGTTGTGGAAGATCGCCCAGGCCGCGCCGTTGATGGCGGCGTCGAGATTGGCGTCGTCGAACACGATATTGGCACCCTTGCCGCCCAGTTCGAGCTGCACGCGCTTCAGATTGCCCTGCGAGGCCTCCACGATGCGCCGCCCCGTAGCCGTCGACCCGGTGAAGGCGATTTTGCCCACGCCCTCGTGCTCCGCGAGCCGCTGCCCGGCCGTATGCCCATAGCCCGGCACGATGTTGACGACGCCCGCGGGAAAGCCCACTTCCGCCATCAACTCGACGATGCGCAGCGTGGAAAGCGGCGTGATTTCCGAGGGCTTCAGCACCACCGTGTTGCCGGCCGCGAGCGCTGGGCCCATCTTCCAGCTCGTGAACATGAGCGGGAAATTCCACGGCACGATCTGGCCCACCACGCCAATGGGCGCGCGCTGCACGTAGTTGAGAAAGCCCGTTTCGACCGGAATGACCGAGCCTTGCAGCTTGTCGGCCATGCCGCCGAAGTAGCGGAAGCACGCCGCCGTGCGCGGCACGTCCAGCGCGCGCGAATCGCGGATCGGGTGCCCCGTGTCGAGCGATTCCAGTTGCGCGAGTTCTTCGCCGTTCGCTTCGATGGCGTCGGCCAGACGCAGCAGCAGGCGGCCGCGTTCGGCAGCCGGCATCGCCGACCATTGCGGGAAGGCGCGCGTAGCGGCGGCCACGGCCAGATCGATGTCGGCGGCGGTGGCGGCGGCGATCTTCGTGATCAGCGAGCCGTCGTGCGGATTGAGCACGTCGATGGTGCCGCCCTCGACGGCGTCAACGAAGCGGCCGTCGATAAACAATTGCGTTTGCATGAGTAAATCCTCGGTTGATGCTTAGGCGTGCTGCGTAGCTGCTGGGAACTCGCTCAGAACTCGACCGGATACGGCTTGAGTTCGCCACTCTCGTAGCGCGTGGGCAAGCCGGCGGTCGCGTTCTCCCACACGAGCAGCATCGAACGCTTGGTCGAATAGCCCTGATGGCGGATATCGGCGGGCATGGCGCAAATGTCGCCCGCGCGCATGGTGATGCGTGCGCGCGGCGCGCCGGTGTTCTTGTCGCCGATGTCCCAGATGATCTCGTCGGAGAGCTGCAGGAACCACTCCACGCGGTCGTTGCCGTGGAAGACCGGCAGGATGTACTCCTCCGTGGTCGGGCAGAACAGGCTCTGGCCGCACACCGAAGTGACCGAGGGGTTCCATGTCACGTCCGAGCGCGAGAGGTACTTGAAGAGGTTGAACGCGTGCAGCTCGCCTTCGAAGCCAGGCTCGGCGTGCACTTCGGGGTTGTCCTGAGGCACGTCGGCGAAGGCGCGGTTCACCGGGAGGTCGTCGCGCAGCGGCGAGTCGCCTTCGAGGCCCGGCATGCGGCGCGTGGCGATGCGCGTCCGCTCGATCGCGGCGTCGTTCTCGCCATGCTTGCGGCCGAATGCGGTGCCAGTTTCCTCGGGCGCGGCGAACGGGTCGAAGCCTTCGTTGGTCCAGTCGTGCAGGATCGCCTTGAAGGTCGCCATGATGGTGGGCGTTTCGAAGGTCTCGATATAGTCCACGCCAGCGTCCTTCATGATGCCGTTGAACGAGCCCGCATACACGTCCACCTTGCCGTAGTGGTTGCGCGTGCCGAACACGTGATCGAAATTCACCCAGCCGTAGAAGAAGCCCCAGGCCACGTCGCGCATCATGGCGCGCAGGAAGGCGTCGGCGGGGATGGCGTGCGTGCGCGTCTGCCCCTTCGCGGGCCACAGCACTTTCACGAAGTATTCGTCACGGGTGAATTCGAAGGCGCCGAGCGTGTAGCGGCGATAGCCGGTCACCGCGTCGGGCTCGCTCGCGCGTACGGTGTCGGCGGCAAAGCCTGCGGATTGGTCTTGGGTTTCGAGGGTGGCCATTTGGTGTCTCCGGTGGTCGAGTGATCGGTTAGCGCGTGTTGTGTCAGTGCAGGCAGATATCTGCCCACTTCTGCACGGACAGTTCACCGGCCATGGTCTGCACGAGCGCCACGCCAGGCTTCTGCGCGCTGAAGCGATACGCGCAGCCCGCAGGCAGCAGCGCCTGATGCCCGCGGCACAGCACCACGTGGCCCATCTTGCGGCCCGCAGGCTGCTCGCCCGCGTCGACCGTGCCCGTACCGCTCTTGGGCGGCGTATCGAGCTTGATGAAGTCGATGCGCACTTCGCCGTCCATCAGGATCACGAACTCATCGTGGGCGCAGGCGAACCAGCGCGACTGTCCTTCCGTGCGCAGCACCTCGATCACGTAGTCGAGGTTCTTGCCGACTACGACTTTCTCGTAGGGCGCCGAACTTGCGGCGACTTCGAAGACGTTGGAGAAAACATAGTGGCGGGCGTCGCCGCTCGTGATTTCGATCTCGCCCTTGCGGTACTGCTCGAGCGAGCCGAAGACGGTGTGGAATGACGAATCGGGCATGGCTGTCTCCTGTTTTGGAAGGTGTCGTTGGAATCAACTTTAGGAGCGCTGCGCGGCGGTAACAACCGGCGGCCAGGCGACTACGGCATTCGCGTTTCGCAAATAATCGCGGCAGTCAATCGTCGCAAGCGCTAGCGCACCCAGCCGCGCTCGATCAGCGGCACGTCCCACGCGGGCTCGGGGCCCAGATACTCGGCCAGAAACTCCACCAGCGCCTTCACTTTCAGGGCCTGGCGCTGCGTGGAGGGATACACGGCGGCAAAGCTCAACGCCGAAAGGTGGTACTCGGTGAGAATCGGCACGAGCGAGCCGTTGAGCAGCGCCTCGCTAGCCACGAGCGTAGGCAGGCACACCACGCCGCCGCCCGTGAGCGCGTAATCGCGCAGCAAATGCACCGAGTTCGAGCGGATCATGCCGGGCAACTCCATCTCCACGACTTCGTCGCCGCGGGTCATCGTCCAGCGGTTGCGCGAGGGGTAGCCCGAATAGAGCGCCGTGGTGTGCTGCAGCAATTCGCGCGGATGCTGCGGCGCGCCATGCTCCTCTACATAAGCGGGCGTGGCGCAAAAGAGCCGCCGCACCGAAAAGAGTCGCCGCTCGATCAGCGAATCGGATATCGGCGGGAAGATCTGGAACGCGACGTCGAAGCCTTCTTCGATCGGATCGACCACGCGGTCGTTGACGATCACATCGAGCTGGATGCCGGGATAGCGGCGATTGAACTCGGCGAGCGGCGCGCCGAAATGGCCCAGCGCGAAGCCCGGCAGGATCTGGATGCGCAGCCTGCCCGTGGGCGTGGCGCGCAGCTCGCGCATCTGGTCGGTCAGCTCGTTCACGCGCCCCACCACCTCCGCGCACTCACGATAAAACGCTTCGCCGACTTCGGAGAGGCGCACGTGCCGCGTGCTGCGATGAAAGAGCGGGGCGTTGACGAACTTCTCCAGTTGCTGGATGCGGTTCGTCACGACCGAACTGGTCACGCCGAGTTGCCGGGCGGCCTCCGCGAAACTGCTCGTTTCCGCCACGCGCACAAAGGCTTCGATGCTCAGGAATCGGTCCATGCTCCTCTCTTTTTCTCGGGTTCGGGCCCTTCAAGTATAGGGCCCGCCTCCCGTCGCTCGCGCCGCTCCTGCACGGGCGGCGCAGCCGCAGAGGACGCCACGGACGGCGCGCGCACGTTACTCGGCCTGCCCCGCTGCAGGCAAGGGCGCGGCGGGCGCAATGGGGGCGGCGGCCTCGCTGCGCCGCAGCTTCGCGGGCGCGGTTTCCTTGAGGAAGAGGCTCACCAGCACGCCGAGGAAGACAACGCCGATCGGCAGCCACAAAATGTTCTGGATACCGAAATGTGCAGCCACGAAGCCGGCGAGCGCGGGCGCCACGCCGCCGCCGAAGATTTCGCCCGCGCCCACCACGAGCCCGATCGAAGTCGAGACCATGCCGGCCGGCGCGGCTTCGGTGGCAACCGGTCCCGAGAGCAGCGAAACGAGGCCCAGCGTGAAGAACGACGCCGCGAACAGGACCGCGAAGAGCGCGAACGGCTGCGCGCCGAGACCGCGGAACACGATCAGCATGACAGCGGTGCCCACGAAGCCGATGACGCTCGCCAGGCGCCGGCCCAGCAGATCCGAAAGCCCGGGCAAGCCGAACTGTCCGACGAAACCGCCAAAACCGATTGCCGAGGCCACGACGCCCATGCGCTGCGTATCGAGCGACAGGTACTGCGTGAGGTAGAGCGGCAGCATGGCACCGAGCACGAACACGCCCGTCATGGCGCAGAACAGCGCGACCATCGCCACGGGAATGTTGCGGCTGCGGAGCACGTCGCGCCAGTGGCCGCGTTCGGCGTTTGCCTCGGACACGCCTGCGTTGCGCGCAGGCGCACCTTGCGGCTCCCGGATCACGCGGTACATCAGCAAGCCGAGAATCAGGCCCGGCACCGAGACGAGTGCGAACACCCCGCGCCAGCTCATCACGCCCAGCAACTGCGTGGCGATGATCGGCGAAAGCGCGAGCCCGAACAGCGCGAAGCCGCTTTGCTGAAGCCCGAGATTGAAGCCGCGGCGCTTCGGGTGCGAGGCGTCGGCCGTGGCAGCGAAGCTGGTCGGGCAGAACGAGCCTTCGGCCACGCCCATCAGCGCGCGCATGGCCAGCAGGCTCGCAAAGCCGCCTGCGAGGCCCGAAAAGCCCGAGAGCAGTGAGAACGCGATGATCGCCGGAATCAGCACCTTGCGCCGGCCCACCTTGTCGGACATGCCGCCCATGACCGCCGCGAACACGCCCCACGAAAGGCCGAGTATGCCGATGCAATTGCCGACATCCTGCGCATCGAGGTTGAGGTCTTTCATGATGGACGGGAACAGCGGCGCGATCAGCCAGCGGTCGAGGCCCACGAGGCCGAAGCCCAGCGCCAGCAGCGTCACGGCCTTCCATTCGTAGGCCGAGTCCCATGTGTTCGGTTTCATCTCTGTCTCCTTGGGCCGGCCGGATGCCGCGCCACTCGTTCATGGTCGAAAACGGGTGTGCGACGCGACGTGCGCCACTGCGCGGGACGCCGTCGACATCGACGACGCAAAGATAGTCGCAGGCGCGGCGTAATCAGTACCGGATAACGCCCGAATACGTCATTCGCGGATCGCGAACAATCGGGCGCGCAAGGCCGGCGGGCACGGCAGCCGGGACGCTGCGAGCGGGGCGCGCCACGCGCTGCGCCGCGGCACGCCCACCCCAGGACAATTACGGGTAGACGCTCGCCGGCGCGGCGGGCGGTAGGCATTCAATGCATCAGTTGCACGAGCCTGAGGAATCTGCAGGCCGCCGCCGCGCGGATGGCGGGGAAGGTCCGCGAGGAATGAGCGCGGCGCTCACGCTTTGCGCAAGTGCTCGGTATGCATGTCGCTCAAACGGCTCAGCAGGATGCCGTAACCGGTCAAATGCCCGAGATAGACGCTCGTGAACACGCCCGTGGCGGGCAGCGCTTCGACGAGCGCATGCAACTCCTTGCGAGTCAGCGGGGCCACGAGCAGAGCTGGGCGTTCCACCCGCAGGTCGGCCTGTGACGCCAGTTGCCGGTGCACGTCCACGAGGCGCGCGAGGCCGCGCCGGTATGCCTCTTTCCATTGCGCATCGAGCGCCTCGTATTGCGCGTTGAACGTGTCGAGCGTTTCGAGGAAGCCGACGATCGAATCGAACAGCTCGTGGTAGCACGCGAACAGCGGCAGGCGATCGCGATTGCGCTTCAGATGCGCCGACACCCACGACTGCTCGAGGTCCGACTTGAGGAGATCGTGCGCCTGCTTCAGATTGCTGCTCGACACCCGCAGCGCGGCCGTCGCCGATTTCAGTTTCGCGCGGTCCAGCGTTTTCGTGGCGACCTCGGTGAGCAAGGCTTCGGCCTGCGCGTTGCCGTCGTTCACGAGCGTATTCGCCCAGAAGCCGTGATCGGGCGGAAAGGCAATCTGCTGGATGATGAAACCGAGCAGCATGCCGAGCACCACGCCGATCAGCCGCTGCTCCAGCAGCGGGATGTGCTCGCCCGTGTAGAGCACGAGCGTCATCGGCACGGTGATGCTCGTCATCTGGAACACCGAAGGCCGGATCCGTACGATCGTGAAGATCACGAGCGGCAGCAGGATCACGCCCAGCCACAGATGCGGCGCGGTCAGCCAGATCAGCAGCGTGCCGATCGGCATCGCCACGAGGTTCGACATCACGCGCTTGTGGAAGTAACCGCGCGCCGCCGAGATGGAACTGCCGAGCGCGAGCGTGAGCATGGCCGAGCCGGAGAGCGCAACCGCCGCCTCGGGGTACCCGCACGCGTACGGAACGCCGAAGCCGATCCACATGCCGAGCGTGAGCTTCGTGTATTTCGCGAGTTCGGAGAGGGAAAAGCGTGCGAGCGCACGGCGAAACGGCGTGAGCGGTTTGTGGGCGTAGGAGATGGTGGCCATGGATGCCGTCGGTCGTTTCAGGCGGAGCGCCAATGTTAACGCGAATGCCATGACTGTTCCGGCACTCAGACCCTGCTCGACGACTTCCCGATTATTTTGCGGCCCGGATTTTCTTTCCGATTCGTAAGACCAATCCTCGGCACTTTGTGCGGATGCCCGCCGCTTGGGGCTTCGTGCGCAAGGCGCATTCCTTGCGAATTATTTTCAATTTCTTTCGCGTTTTGTTCCTTTACCGTCATGTCCAACGGATGAAGTTCGCATTACGAACCCGCCTTTGCGAACGTCTCCGCATCCCTCAAGCACTGGGGTCTGCCCATGACGACAACAACGAAGGTCTCCATTTGCCTGCCGACGTACAACCGGCCTGAACTGCTGGTTCGCTGCATCGACTCATGTCTCATGCAAACGCATGGGAACATCGAGATCGTGATCGGCGACGACTCGAGCGACGATCGCACGCAGCAGCTGGTCGCCTCGCGTTACGGCAACGACCCGCGCATCGCCTACCGGCGCAACGTGCCCGCGCTCGGCCAGGCGCCCAACGTGGCCAGCCTCTTCGAGCGCGCGAGTGGAGACAAGATCCTCCTGATCCACGACGACGACTATCTGCTCGTGCACTGCATCGAGAAGCTGCTCGCGCAGTGGGAGCGTTATCCGGATCTGGAAGTCGCGTTCGGCGATCAATACGAAACCGATCATGACGGGCGTATCATGCACGCGGCCAGCGAACGCATGAACATCGCATATCACCGTACGGCCAGCGCCGCGGGACTGCAACACCCGCCGGGCCGCGTGGGCATCGTGCAGATGTTCCCCAACAACGGCTGGCTCGCCAATGCGGCGCTCGTCAAGCGCATCGGCTACGACGACCACTACGGCACCTGCTGCGATTACGTTTTCGGCACGCGCCTGTGCCTCGCCGCAAAGCGCGTGTGCTATGTGAACGAATACGTCTCGTGCTATCGCATCACGGACGTTTCGGTATCCCAGGCGACGCGCACGAGCATCAATGCGTCATCGATCTCGGCGTGGCGTTTTCTCAACAGCCTCACGTTGCCGCGCGAACTCGAACCGGCTCGCAAGCTTGCCATGCGCCGGCTCGTACCGATCGTGGTCTCGCTGCTCGCGCGCAATCGCGAGGCGCGCGCCGGGCTCCAGCTCGCGCTCGGCAATCTCTACGCGTACCGGTTCGGCTTCAGCCCGCGACTCTACTACCATCTGCTCATGATCTGGAAAGCCACGCGGCGGCCCGGCACGGAGTCCGTCGCCCTGTTGGGCCTGAAGGACGAGCAGGTCGTGGATACGTCCCGAACGCGCATGCCGTAGCGAACGCATCACGCCGTGAACTGCGGCCGCAGATCGGCCATGTTCGCGAACGACACCGCGCCCTTCACGAGCGCCAGCGCCACCATATGGGCGCAATTGACGTCGGGCATCGCGCTCTCGCCGACAATGCCGATGGCGTCCGGCGGCACCCTCACCACCACCGTGCGCACCTTGTCCGGCGTGAGCTGATATTGCCCGCAGCGTGAGCAAGGCATCGAGCGGCGATTGAATCGGATAGCCCACCGAATACGTCTTGATCGCTGTTTCCATCACGAAAAAGTTCGAAGTCGTCGGTCTCGTCGGAGTGTGCGCACATGGCGTTGGCGAGCGCGGCGTTCACCGTGCTCGTGCGCAGGTCCGAGGCGACGACTGATGAGTTGCATGCCGATGCCCACGCCCGCCACGAAGCGCAAGGCGTCCATGCCGAGCGGCGAATGCTGGAAGGCGGCGATGATGCTCGCCACAGAGTACGTCAGCATGGCGAACGTGAACACGATGCGCCGGCCGATGCGGTCGGTGATGCCGCCCAGCGCCGCCGTGCCGACGAACATGCCCGCGAAGAACGAGCCCAGAAAGCTGGCGAAGCCGTTCACATCGAAGAGCCCGGCCGTGGTGGCGCGGTACAGGCCGCTGTGGATGAGGCCCAGCGAGATATAGGCCGGCATGAACATTTCGTAGAACTCGAACCATCCGCCCACCGCGATGCGCGCGACGAGCCCGCGGAAGTACCGCGTGGGCGGCAGCCGGTCGAGCCGCGCCGAGACACTCGCCTCGACGTGCGTTGAGCCGGCAATCTCAGTTCCCATGTACATGGCGTCTCCTTGCCTGACGGGTAGTCGACTTGGATTACGCTTTAGTGTCGACAGTTATATTCAATATATGGCGAATTTCCGCTTTTCTCAGAGACATTCTCGCCTGAGTGTATACATTTAAGTAAGCGACCTGCGACTTCGAAGGCGAAGCAGGCATCGGATTTGTTACAATTGGCGGCGCTGCGCCCGGTCGCGGCGCCTCGGGGGAAAGCGCATGGATGAAGATGTCGGCGTAATGGCCGCCCCGGACACGGGCGAGCAGTCGAGCGTGGCCGAGATCGTCGACTGGGTGGCGCGCGGCATCATCGAAGGCCGGCTGCGTCCCGGCGACGACCTGAATTCGGTCGATCTCGCCAAACGCTTCGGCGTGAGCCGCACGCCCGTACGCGAGGCGCTTTTCGCGCTCACGCGCGAAGGACTCGTCGACTGGTCGCCGCGCCGCCGCCCGCGCGTGGCCGCCATGCAGTTGAAGGAAGTGCGCGAGATCTACGCGCTGCGCGCCCTGCTTTACGGCCAGGTGTCGCTCGCGATCGTCGAGCACGCCACGGACGAGGACATCGCCGCGCTGTGGCGCGCGCATGGCAAGCTCGCCGAAGTCGCGGCAAAGGGTGACGTGGACGGCTATTTCTGGGCCAACGTCGCGTTTCGCGACGAGGAACTGCGTGTGAGCCGCAACGGCATCTTCAAGGAGGTGCTGGACTCCATGCGTATGCGCACGAACCGCCTGCGCCACCTGAGCACCTCGCTGCCGGGCCGCCTGCAGCGCTCCTGCACCGACCATCAGCGGCTGTGCGAGGCGTATGCCGAGCGCGATGGCGTGCTGGCCGCGGCGCTGAACCGGTCGATCGTGATGGGTGCGCTGCGTGCCATCGAAGCCGCCTGGGACAGCCTGCGCTGAGCAAGCGCCCTCGCTGCGCCCCTTTTTATTAACGCGGAGGCCGCGTCGAACGGGGCCTGTGGCCCTCCCTGCCAGGCTTGCCGAAAGGCCGGGGATACAACATACTTGACGATTCGACCGAATTCCTTCCGCATTCTCGTTCTACCGGGTTCTTTCTCATCATGAGCACAATTCTTGAAAGCCTTCCGACCGGCCAAAAGGTCGGTATCGCCTTCTCCGGCGGCCTCGACACCAGCGCCGCGCTGCACTGGATGAAGCTCAAGGGCGCCGTGCCTTACGCCTACACGGCGAACCTGGGCCAGCCCGACGAAGACGACTACGATTCGATCCCGCGCCGCGCGACCGAATACGGCGCCGCCGGTGCACGCCTGATCGACTGCCGCGCGCAACTCGTGGCGGAAGGCATCGCCGCCCTGCAATGCGGCGCGTTCCACATCTCGACGGCCGGCGTGACGTACTTCAATACGACCCCGATTGGCCGCGCCGTGACGGGCACGATGCTCGTGGCGGCGATGAAGGAAGACGGCGTCAACATCTGGGGCGACGGTTCGACCTACAAGGGCAACGACATCGAGCGCTTCTACCGCTATGGCCTGCTCGTCAATCCGGACCTGAAGATCTACAAGCCGTGGCTCGACCAGCAGTTCATCGACGAACTGGGCGGCCGCTCGGAAATGTCGGAATTCATGCGCCAGTCGGGCTTCGAATACAAGATGTCGGCCGAGAAGGCCTATTCGACCGACTCGAATCTGCTCGGCGCAACGCACGAAGCGAAGGACCTCGAAAGCCTGGAAAGCGGCATCAAGATCGTGAACCCGATCATGGGCGTGGCGTTCTGGCGCGACGACGTCAAGATCGACCGCGAAGAAGTGACGATCCGCTTCGAGGAAGGCCAGCCGATCGCGCTGAACGGCCAGACGTTCCCGAACGCCGTGGAACTGCTGCTCGAAGCGAACCGCATCGGCGGCCGTCACGGTCTGGGCATGAGCGACCAGATCGAAAACCGCATCATCGAGGCGAAGAGCCGCGGCATCTACGAAGCCCCGGGTCTGGCGCTGCTCTACATCGCCTATGAGCGCCTCGTGACGGGCATCCACAACGAAGACACCATCGAGCAGTACCGCGAGAACGGCCGCCGTCTGGGCCGCCTGCTGTACCAGGGCCGCTGGTTCGACCCGCAGGCCATCATGCTGCGTGAAACGGCCCAGCACTGGGTGGCGCGCGCCATCACCGGCGAAGTGACGATCGAACTGCGTCGCGGCAACGACTACTCGATCCTCAGCACGAAGTCGGACAACCTCACGTATCAGCCGGAGCGTCTGTCGATGGAGAAGGTCGCCTCGACGTTCTCGCCACGCGACCGTATCGGCCAGCTGACGATGCGTAACCTCGACATCACCGACACGCGCGAGAAGCTGCGCGTGTACTCGAAGGTGGGTCTGCTCGCGCCGGGCGCGGCTTATACACTGCCGCAGCTGAACGACGAGAAGAAGTAAGGCGTCGTCGCTTAAGGAAGAAAGGGAAGGCACTGCGCCTTCCCTTTTTTTATGTCTGCGCGGGTTTGCGACTGGCGTTCGAGTTACCCACAGATTTTGTTGGCAAGGCTGGGGACAACCTGGGCCCAACCGGACCAACCTCCTGTCGCATAAGGGTTTTCGGGCGACGCGTGGCGGCAGGGCTCAACCGTTTCGTCGTGGATGCTGCGGGGCACGTCACGCGGGACGCGCAACCGTCAGAGCCCCAGCCATTCCCATGTCGTCCCCTCGTCAACCGGCATGCGCTCTCCCCGGGTGCGGGTCACAATGCGCGCGAGGTCGTAGCTGTACTGCCAGTCGCGCGTCGCCGTACGCGCAAGCCATCGGCCGCTGCGTGGGCAGGCAGCGCCAGGGTCACACGAGTGCTCGGTGCCTGCGATGAGGTCGGGCGACCATGGCTTGACGGGTGTCGGCGCGCTGCCCGCCCATAGCCACTGCACCGGCTTGTTCAGCTCGGCGCCGGAGGCGGACTCCGTGAACATCTTCACGCTTTCCGTGGGCGCTACGTCCCCACTCTTGAAGGGCCTGAGCTGGAGACTGTGAATCGGCATACCACCGCTCTTTTGCACGGCGCGGTACAGGCCGTCCTCGGCAAAGGTTTCGCCGGGCTTGACCGGTTGCCACGACATGTCCTCGCGGTGCTTCGCTTCCCACTGTTCGCGCTCCTGGGGCGTTGCGGGGTAGTCGCGGTCGAACGTGATGCGGGTTTTGACCGCCCTAAAATCTACTTGCGATGACAGCCCCCAACCATCGCCTTCGAATGCGATTCTCATGAATGCAATTCCTGAGAACTCGAACTCCCCCTTCGAAGCTCTGTAATCGGGCTTCGTCTGAAACGTAAGCACTTTGCTATCCCCGGGACTCAGTAAAACGACTCCATCCTGAAACTCGTCCCGGTTAATCAGCTTTTGACCGCCCAAAGCAAAGCCCCACGATTGCTTTGCCTCGTCACGCATACCATTCTTATTAAATTTCGCAATCGCACCGGAACCTAAACGACCGTCTATAGACGTCCCGCCCCATTGATCCGGTGTCTTAAACTTGATCCATCCATTTCCAGAATTTACGAAGCAAACGGACACAATATATCCATCTTTACCGTGCTCAACCTTGCAGGTAGAGAAATCAAGTTTGATAAGCTTCCGTCCCTCCACCCACGCCCGCTCCGAAAGTCTGAATGGCGTATCAAAAATTTCGCGATTAAATCGCTCGGGAATCGTCCGTATAGAGCCACTCCGATTCACGACTTTCCCGTCTTCAAGACAGGTAACCCTGAACGTGGCGGGTGGATCATAGGTTTCTGGGCCGCCAGTCTGAATATCTTTGTCGCACAATGCCTGCGCTACAGCCTTCAACTCCTGCAAATCCACGCTTTGTACGTTGAGCATAAAGGTACCAATACCCGTCTGCGAGTCCTCGTTAACCGTATCTCCCGTGGCAAAATAAAACCTCCCTTCGCCGTCAAAACTCATCTGCCTTGACCCGTACTCAAGGCCGCCGGACCACGACAGAGAAAAGCTACCAGGTTTTGGAGCGCTACCATTTGTCTCAATAGCCATCGCCGGCTTCCCTCCCATGGCAAACAAAATCAACGATGCATACAACATCCTACATATTTGAATCGCATTCCTTCGTATCGCATCCATGCTACTCGTGCTTCCGCAACGTTTGATGGCCGCCCGAAGGTTTGGCCGGTCCACCGCTCGCCGCGTTGTCCTTCGCCTTTACGGTGGCAGGCGCAACCGGATATCCGACCCGCCACGACTTGTTGGTGTGAGCCGAAAACCATCTGCGAATGTATTCAAGGTAATAGGGTGAAGTCGTTGCCGTGGGGAGAGCGCACCCACCACCCATAAGATTCGTGGCGGTCTCGATGATCCAGAAGTTATTCTTGTTTTTGTTTGCATCGGCACGCTCGAAATCTATGTCCTTGCCGTCCCTGACATATATCGAATGCACGAACCCGCCTTGCTCCCAATATTCGTCAGGGAAGTTAAACAGATGCCCTGTCTCGTGTGCTTTCGTTTGAGTTACCTTTGGCACATTCCCGGCACCGCTGTTATCGAGCTCGTATTCCGATTCCGGCCAATTCCTCGCATCCGCTCGCTTAGTCGTCGGGAAAATATTAATAACGATGTTCGGATTTAGTGCCGAGGCATCGGCCTCCCTCGTAACATGCACGTCCACGCAAAACTTCACCGCAATCCGGCAACCACACGCGCCACCCTTCTGACATCCATCGAGAATCAGCTTGTAGTTCCCCTGATTCAGCGTTTTCTCGATCATGTTTTTGTACGTCGAAGCATCGACTTCTGCCGGATCACGCTCTACCAGCATTAGCCCCTGCGCAGCAAAAGTCTTGCGAGAGTTCGCTCCGTTTTTAAAAGTCTCATACTGCACGACCGCGTAGTTGTTCTTCTCATCACGCAGCGGTTCCCCGGTTGAGGGATTCATTCTGACCAGCAACTTTGGCGCCAATACCGTAACGACTTTTGCGGTCAACGTCTTACTGCTGGAGTCGTAACTGAACTGACACGTCGTGGTATCCGTCCCAGAGCACATTACTGGATCATCGCCATCCTTAATACGCTCGGTTCTAGTCCAACCATATTTCTGGTAGGCCGGCGTCTCCCGTTCCATGCGGGCGAACTCCGTGAAATCCGGCAGCCTCCAGTCGCATGGCGCTGGACTCTGCAACTGGATCGGATCGGGAGCGACACAATACTGGTTGGCGTTGTCGGGGTCGTTAACAACCAATCCGCCGTTACCTGCCAGACCACCTGAGGAACCCGTCGAGTTCGGTAGCTGCTGCGTCTGAGCTAGCGGCTGCGCGCCCTGCAACCCTCCGCCACCCGCCGAGGCCATAGACCCCGCATCCTGCGACGGCGCAGGTGGCACCGCTCCCCTATTCGTCAGCGCCTGCCATTGCGCCGGGAGTGGCGCAGGTGCCGGCGGTGGCACCACGAACTTCGGATTGGTCCGCCACACCTCGCAGTCGGTCGTGTACGGCACGAACTTCGGCGCGAACGCCGTGCCGCCCAGGTCCATCTGCGCGGGACCGGTGCCCTTCACGCTGGTTGTCCGGAACAGCACCCCGCCGCGCGAGCCGATCTCGACGCCTTCCCCGCTCAGTTTCACGTAGGTGCCGTTCACGTTGAGGATGATCTCCTTCGCCGCCTTCACGTGAACCGCGCCGCTGACTGACTCGATCGTCATGCCTTCCTGCGAGGCGAGCTGCATCCTGCCACGCTGGGCCTGCGCCACGAAGTCGCCCGCCGCCGTGATGAGGCTCAGGCCCTTCTGCGTGAACAACGACAGCAAGTCACCTGCCGCCACCGTGAACCGCCTGAGCGTGCTGAAGTGGATACCCTTCTTCGCCGTGCCGATGATCGAGCCATCGGCGGCAAGCTGCACGCCATCGCCCGACGCCACTGCGACCGGCCCAGGCCCTGTCATCAGCACGCCAGGCTTCTCCAGGCCCTTGAGTCCCGCGTTGATGCCCTTCTGCGCGGTAAGGTCGGCGGGCGTGGCCTTCGACGCTTCGGCGGAATCAGCAAGTGACTTGCTCATCGCCTGGTGATCGTTCAGTTGCGCGACCGTCTCGTCCATCGCGAGCACCTTCCCGCTGCCGCCCGCCTGGTTGTAGGCGGTGACCATCACGCCAGCGCCACCGCGGCTGACAAGGTGACCCCCGGTACGCAGTTCCGCCCCCTCACCCCGCCTGTTCAGGTCGCGGTCGGGGATGAAGCCCAGGTTGAGCTGCGAGCGGCCCGCGTGCTCCGTGCCCAGTTCGATGCCCTGCTGCTGCTCCCAGTCGTCAAACCACAGCTTGTTGCCCGAACGTGTGCGTATCTCGCTGCGCGACATGCGACGGCGTGAGCTGTTGATGAGGTCCGGGTTTTGGGCATTCGGAATGAAGGCCACGGCAACCGGCTTGTTGGGATTCCCTTCGAAAAATCCCGCGATACCGAAGTCGCCATCCACCGGCGGCAGGTTCATGCCCGAGTGGTCGCGGCTGGCGAAGGGCCTGGCCATGCGTAGCGGGATACTCTCACCGCCCTTCGGCCAGTTGCCGAAGTCGCAGTGAAAGCGCACGACAATGCGTCCTTGCGCGTCCAGGTAGGGGTAGGTGTAGTGGTTCGGCGAGGTCACCGTGAACCCCAGCGTATGCACGCGGGGCCACTTCGACTCGTCTATCGGTAAGCGGTAAGGCCGGTTGGCAGGAATCGCCTGGAAGGTGTTGCGGTAATTCTGGTTGCGCGCCCCACGATGCACGACCTTCGAGACGAACAGGCCCTCCTTCGCGTCAAGCGTGCCGTCTGCGGTCCCGGCCAGCGTATCGGGCTGCACGATGCAACCCGGCCTGATCGAGGGCATCGTGGACTTCCCCCTGCAGGTGACCTGCTGCGCGCGCGCCGCCTCGTGCCGCAGCGTCGCCTCGCGCTTCGCCCCTGCCTCGTCGCCGTGATGCGTGCCCCACACCATGGGCGTGCCCATGGTCGTGTCGTCAGGCGGCTCCGTGCCGAACTCGTCGCGCGCACGCCCCTCCTCGCGGAAGATCATCGCGTGGTTGTCGGCGCTGTAGTCCGCGACGATGAACGACTCGGGAATGGTGCGGGTCCTCACCTTCAGCGAGTAGATCGACTCCTCGAACGTATGCAGGCCCGACGGAGGACGGTCCTTCAGTGAGATGGCCGGGCGCGTGTAACCGTCGATGTCATCGGCAATGACCACCACCTCGCCGTGCCGGTCCTCCTCGGTGAACGTGAACAGCCCGGCCTGCTCCATCTCCAGCCGACAATACGCCCAGTCGCCCATGTTGTACTGGAAGCGGAACGGGTGTACCGGATGCTGCCGGCGCAGACGCTGCACCACGCGAATCCAGGGCCGCACGGCATTGCGCTCGATGACTTCCTGGATAATGTCGGCGGACGTCTTGCCCTGGTATGTCGCGCAGTTGCTGGGGCCGTCCAGCACCGCAAGATGCTGGCGGACTTCGACACGATAGGTGCAGCCATCACGCGACCTCGACACCGACTCGAAGCGCGAGACAAATCCCGCGAACTTGCGGAGCACCGCCCCCTCGTCGACCTGGAAGCTGAACCTGGCCAGCTGGCCCAGGATATCCCGGCGCGCCACCGGCCCCGCAGTCGAGACCAGCGCCCTGATCCGGTACGGCTGGCAGCTCTCCTCGCGAACGTCCCACTCGACCACCGACAACGCGGGCGCGCGCCGCTCGCTGCGTTCATCGCGCTCGTACCTGCGAGCCTTGAGGATGATGTCCAGATGCGCCGACTGGCGGCCCGTGACCAGTCTCACCGGTTTGCCCGACTCCGCCACGGACACCCTCCTGTTCTGTAATCCCGACTAGATCACGAGCTAAGTTTCACCCAGGCAGGCGAAACCAGCACTCGGACGCGTCTGAAAAAATCACAGGGGATGACTGATGTGATGCTTCGGCACCCGCGTGCCGATCGCCGCAGCGCCTTTGCTAAATCAATGAGCCACGAGCGGTATAGGGAAGACCGTGTGCGTTGCGGGTGAGTTACCCACAGATTTCGTTGACAAGCTTGTGGAGAACGCCTGGGACGAGTGCCCTAAGCCGTTGATCGACTGGAAGTTTTCCGCCACGTGAGCGCGGGAGGCAGTGACGGACTGCGAGGCCAGGCCGCAATACGCCCACCGACATATCAGCCGTAGAGCGTATTGAAGACACTCACTGCGCGGCAAGTTGCTTCATCTTCCCGTAGACGAATTGCCCGAAATACCACGAGAGATCGGAGTGGTTGAGGATATTCACGTCGGAGAGCGCCCCCGCCTCGAGCTTCAGGCGGCGCAGCATGAGCTTGCCGGCCTGCGAGGCGATGTAGAGCCGCACCAGCTCCTTGCGGGTCTTCTCGTCGGCCGATTCGAAGTGCTCGCGGCCTTGCTTGACCTCCTCGTTGCGCTGCGAGCGCGCCTCTTCGTCGCGCGCCGCGATGCTCTGCTTCACCGCCGTGGTCGCCACCGTCTTCGCGGTCTCCTGAGCGGTCGCGGCCACGGCCAGCTCGCTCTGGATCGCCACCATCTTGCGCTCGGCCTCCGAGACCTGCCAGTTGTGGCTCAGCGCCTTCATCAGATAGCCCGCAGGGCTCTTGGTCACCTTGCCCTGGTTGAGCCGGAAACGCGTGTATTCGATGGCCTGCTGGATGCGCTCGTCGGTCCAGCTCATGCGATGCTCCGCGATCACGTCGAACTGCTTGTTGGAGAGGCCGAACTCCTCCTTTAGCGTGAGCAGCAGGTCGTGCGCGTCGGGCTGCCTCGATAGCAGCGCGGCGACCGTGTCCTTGCGCTTCATCCGGAAGCGGATCTTGTTGATTTTGCGCGAGGTTTCCGAGTCGGCCCGGGTTTCGTAGCTGAGGTCGATGTCGGATAGCTCATTGATCTGGCGCACCGCCGGATCGAGGTACTTGGGCCGGAAATGCTTGAACTCCGACGCGCTCGTACCGAGTTTGCCGGGCCAGCGCCGCATGACGTCGAGCTCGATCCAGTCGGTCAACCCGGCCGCCACGAAGGGCAGCACGTAGTCGTAGATCGCGCGCGCGTAGGTCTGCGAGAACGACGCCGTGATGCACAGGTTCAGCCAGTGATGCTTGTCGGGCCCGGTGATGTGGCGCAGCATGAGCGGCGGAATGCGGAACTGGATGCGCCCCTTGCCGATCTTGACGCTGCCCATCAGCTGCTCGGAAATCCACTGGTCATCTTCGCTGGGCGCGCGGTCGGGCGGCGTGTCGGTCACCTCGATCAGCACGCGTTGCGCTTCCTTGATGACGCTCTGCAAATGACGCACGTTGCGGCTCTCATAGCGCATGAGCCATTTGAAGTAGTTCAGGTCGACGTCGTAGATATCGCGCGGCGCGGGTTCCTGGGCGGCAATGAAATAGGCGGCGTCGATGAAACGGCGCGAAGACAGTCCAAGCCCATTGATGGCGACGAACACGTTGTTGCGCTGAAAACCGATCTCCCGCGTGCTCTCATTGATCGGCTGGCCGGACATCTCCTCAAAGAGACCCAGCGACATCTGCAGTGTTGTAGTCCTTCGCCCGCTCTCCTCCGACATACGCACGCTCTCCCCGTCGACATTGGCGGGCACTCTATCACTACGCAAACACAAGTCAACACAATAAACGTTACCTCAAACAGGCACCCGATTCGGCTCGCGCACAAAAAACGTACCTGATCGCACAAATATCTCTACAGCGACAGCACATAAAACGGCACCTGGCCGCACATAAAACGGTGCAGCGAGCACATAGAACGGTGCTTTTGCAGGGCAAGTGTTTGAAATGAAAGAAAACGCGTGCGTGCGTTAGTTGGTTGGTGGGTTTTTATCTTTAAGTAAACAAACAAACCCGTTGCAAAAAAGATGCTCAACGCGAAATTCGACGTGTTGTGTCTCGCGATGCGGTCAGGGAATTCAAGGTGGATTAGCTTCAAAGCCCCGTGCGTAAAGGCTCTCAGCGTTGGGGTATCTGGACTCGATCTGCCTTTTGCTCGCCGGAGCCTGTGGAAGGGTAACGATTTCTGTGCAGTTCCGATGGTCTAAAGAAGTGGTTTATGTGCAGAAGGTCTATCGAGGATCCAGGACCAGGTCGAATGCGGCGACGGGGGGCGGTGGGACGCTACACAGGGGTGACTTTCCGACGCGAGGAACGCAAGGCAACGGAATTTGTGCACGGACGGGCGACTCCGTGATAGCAACGTTTTTGTGCACATCTTGGAGGGTGGGGCTGGAGGTAACGGTTATTGTGCGGTGGCGGTGCGATGGTTCGGTCGTTCGCCGTCTGCTTGAGGTAACGAAATTTGTGCAGTTTTCTCGTGGGAAACACGTCCTGGTGGAATCGGACCGCTCGGAGATAGCGAAACGGCGGCCGCACCTCACGTGGAGCGCGAATCGGGTAACGGTTTTTGTGCAATGCGGTTGCACGGCGCGCGCGGTAAAGCTTTCTCAGCGCGTACGGTAACGGTTTTTGTGCAATTGTGCACGGCCAGACTGGGTAGCAGAAATCTGGAAGCACAAAAATCGCTACCCGGCCGCTAGATCTGACTGTGCTGGGAGTTCAGGCGGTGGAACTGCACAAAAACCGTGACCTACGCGAGGCGGATGTAAGCGATAAATCCTGCACGGAAAGATCCGCAGCTGGATTTGCACAAAAACCTCGACCGGTGATGTCGCTGCGAAGTGCTCTGGCTCCGGCGATTTGCACAAAAAATAGGCATACCGGAGGGGAAGGGCCTACAGCGGCCTTGGTGGCGTTGCCGGGTGCGCTGGTACTTTGCCCTTGGGAATGTTGCACGAGGGCAATATAGGCCGTTTTGAAGGGTCATTTTTTTTCATATCGCCCTCAATTAGTGTGTTTTCATACACTTTTGCTGTATTCTACGCTTTATCCAAATTCTGATAAAAAGCGTATTAATGGCGAAAACTATCGAATTGCCGTCGATCGATCGACGTGTGGATCTTTCCGCGATCACTGAATTTGCCGAAGAGGCCGGTCGTCTATCTGAAGAGCTTCGGGAGATGATGCTGGCGCCGCGGCCGCGAAAGATGGCGCCCACATTTACGTCCGCTCAGGTCGCAGAGATGTGCGGCATTGATCGCATCAAACTGAACAACCTGCTCGCCACCCGCGAGGGTCTCCCGCAAGGCGTGGCGCAAGGGTCCGGGCGCAGCCGGGTCTTCACCCTGCCCGAAGCGAGAACCTGGGTCCAGCAAGTTTCCGATATTTATCAGACACCGCTGCATACCGGCGTGCGCGATGCCGACGGCAAGGTGATCCTCGTTGCCAACTTCAAGGGCGGCTCGACGAAGACGACTACGACCATGTGTCTCGCCCAAGGCCTGACCTTGCGTGGTCGCAAGGTTCTGTTGATCGACCTCGATCCGCAAGCGTCGCTGACGGAACTCTGTGGTCTGTATGCCGAGAAGGAAGTGACTGAGGATAGCACGGTCCTGCCGTTCATCTACGACCCGCACATGGAAGGCGGTCTGCTCAATTTCGTGCAGGAAACCTACTGGGACGGGCTCGACGTCATTCCCGCGCACCCCACGCTGTTTTCCGCGGAGTTCCATATTCCCGGTACCGTGATCAAGAACCCGGGCTTCAAGTTCTGGGATCTGCTGCGCCAGGGCGTGGAGGTGCTGCGCAAGCAATACGACTACATCATTCTGGATACGGCGCCGTCGCTGTCATACCTCACGATCAACGCGCTCATGGCCGCCGACGCGATGGTCATGCCGCTCGTGCCCGAAAGCCTGGACTTCATTAGCTCGGTGTCGTTCTGGAGCCTGTTTTCGGACCTCGCGCACACGATCATGGAACGCGGCGACGAGAAGACATACGACTTCGTTTCCGTCCTGCTTTCGAAGGTCGACTACGGCAAGACGTCGTCGGCACCGGTTGTGCGCTCATGGGTGCAGCGGACTTACAAGGACTGGGTGAACGCACTCGAAGTGCCGGCCAGCTCCGCGATGAGTAACGGTGCACTCGCCATGGCTACCGTGTTCGACATCAGCAAGGGAGACCTCGCTGACAAGACGGTGGCGCGCGTGCGTCAGCCGCTGACTGATTACGTACAGTGGATCGACGATCTTTACGTAGAACAATGGAGGGCCGGCAAGTGAGTTCATTCCGCGACAAAATGGCGGCGAAGACCCGTGAACTCGGTTCGTCTTCGGAGCGGCCAGCCGCCGAACGGCCGGCAGCCGTTGCTCCGGCCGAGCCGCGCCGCAGCAGCGCATTCAAGACCGGGCCCGGCATGCTCGGCGCGTTGGCGGTGGCGCAGCAGCGCATCCAGGAACTGGAGAGCACGAGCGACAAGCTCATGCTTCCCGTGAACGCGATTCAGCCGAACCCGTGGCAGCCGCGCAAGATTTTCAGCGACGAAGGCCTTGCCTCGCTGGCTGAATCGATCCGCGAAGTCGGGCTTGTCGAGCCGGTCGTTGTCCGTCGTGCAGAGAACGGCTATCAGCTGATCGCCGGCGAGCGACGTCTTCGTGCGCACGCCCTGATTCAGGCGCAGGACATTCGTGCCTCCGTGATCGAGTGCTCCGATCAGGACATGGCAGTGCTGGCGCTGGTGGAAAACGTCGGCCGTGAAGACCTCACCGATTACGAGATCGGGCAATCGCTGCGCCGCGCCGAAAGGGAGTTTCCGACTCGCAAGCGCATGGCAGAGGCGTTGGGAATGTCACGCAAAGGCTTGTACCGCTTTTTGGCCTTTGAAAATCTGCCGGATTTCATCCGACGCGATCTTGATTTGAATCCGCGACTGCTCGGCGGGTCGGCCGCTGATGAGGTCGTTTCGGCGATCAAGAAGTTCGGCTCGGCAGGTCTTTCGGCAGCGCGCGAATTGTGGCCGGCCGTGGTCGCCCGGACGCTGGATCAAGGGAAGCTGGCCGCGGCGATCGGAGCGCAGGCCAGTCGGGGGGAATCGACCGAAAGCGTATCCGAGCGCAGCATCGAGAAGATCTTTTCGGGCAAGAGCCACGCCGGCAGCATCACCAAGGACACCAACAGCTTTACGGTGAAGCTCAAGACGGGCGTGTTGTCGGATGCCCAGGAGACGCAGATTCGGGAACTGATTAGTCAGTTGTTCAATGTGAAACCCGGCTGATTTGAGCCTCGAGGTTGTTGGTGTGGATGGGAGCCCGCTTCGGCGGGCTTTTTTTTTTTTGCGGGTTAGATTGTGTGTCGAGTTGACACACAGGCGCTCGTTGGGCGAGATCGAGGCGCGAGCGTGTGTCGAGTCGACACACGGGCAAGGCAAATCGTGGCGGGGGGCGCGGGCTATGACAATGCTGCGCACGATGCGTGGATTCCGGTTGCAGTCAGCGCGTCGAGGGTTGTTCGTTGGGAGCGGCACATCCAGACATTGGGACCGTCGACTTGCCTCGTGTGTCGAGTCGACACACAGCGGTGAAAAGGTGGTTGGCTTGCGTCGTGTCGAGTTGAGTGGTCGTCGATAACGTCAGCGTTAGTCCGACGATCGGTCGTGTGTCGACTCGACACACGACCGATGATCATGCTCGGCGAAAGACGAAACATGTAGCCGCCTCGAGTGCTCCGTCGGCGACGCACCGGTTGCCGGCGGTGTGAGGCACGCTCTAGAGCCGCGATCGGCGGTCCTCGAACTCATATGCTTTGGGTTACGCGCTGTGTCGAGTCGACACAGGCTGACCGTGGCTGCAAAGCGCGAGAGTCATGGGGCGCATATCAAGGAGCATGGGGATGACGTCATCTCCCAGCGCCTTCATCGTGCTGTGTGTGCGAGGACGATTCATCGCTTGTTCGCTCGCATGCTGACTTGCCACCCTGAGCAGTGTGTCGAGTCGACACACTGTCGCTGCTTCATCGCGGGTCGCCGCCTGAGGAGATTGCGATCCAGGACACACCTCATCAGCGGCAGGACGGGAACGAGGGATGAGGTCATCCCTCGGCTGCACACGTCGTGCGGGGTGCGGGAGCATAGTCCATCGCTCGGTTGCTGATTTGTTGGCGGAGGCGGTGTGTCGAGTCGACACACAGTCGTTGCCTCCCCGCGGTGGTGGCCTCAGGTGACCGTGATCTGGAACATGCCACGTCGGTGGCGCGCGCGGTTCGTGAGAAAGCGAATACGTCCAAAGCGCGTGGTGGCCCCTACGTGTGAAAAGGCGATCCACTCGCGCAGATGTCCCACGCGCCTGGCCGCCGCGGGTGCAATCGGACGTTGCCAGCGCGTGTGTCGTATCGTGCGCGCGCGTGTGTCGACTCGACACACCGCCGGCATATCCCAACCCACTGAGGCTCTTAATAAGGGTTACCCGCTCGCCAGTGGAAGACGAAACCGCCTCTCTGCCGCTCGGACTGAGATCAAGCTGCTTTAAGGAACTGGAGAAGTGCCATGTTCCGCATCGCCTCATAAGGAACAAGTGCTGCCGACAATCGGCGGGCACCTGCATGGTCCGATGGGCTGCATCGCACGATCCACCGGCCGCTCCTATGACTTGCAGTTGCTGGTTGCCGTATGCACCGACTGCGACGTTGCGCCAACTCCCGGGTTGACCGCCAAAGCACCGGCACAGGCAGTCGTCCACATGGCTTGGAGCCATGGCTTACCAACATCGCCGACCTCGATTTCCCCCGACACCTTCTCGGCGATGACCGCCCTTCACCCATGGGTCACAATAAAGTTCACGCCTTGCTCTCATGCTCTATCAGTGCACGA
The DNA here is from genome assembly GCF_040965695.1 of Paraburkholderia sp. BR10937. Classification (NCBI taxonomy): domain Bacteria; kingdom Pseudomonadati; phylum Pseudomonadota; class Betaproteobacteria; order Burkholderiales; family Burkholderiaceae; genus Paraburkholderia; species Paraburkholderia sp. BR10937. The sequence continues at coordinate 183,045 of NZ_JBFRCL010000004.1, read as the reverse complement.
GCGACGTCAGCCAGTTGAGCCGACGTTTTGGCGGCGACGTGCGGCGCCATGTACTCTCGCGTCCGTCGCTTACGCTTTGCCTTGAGATGCCAACCCGGTTGCCTCCGGCACGGCCGACGCAGCGCCGCCCAGTAATGTTCACGTGACGCCTCTGTTCGAGAAGACCGGCAGGCCCGGCGAGCGACAGAACGGATAGCCTGTGGGTCAGAGGCGAGCCCGCTGTGCGCGGTGTGGGAGTACGCTAGTACCGATCGTCACGGTACCGTGCCACGGCGCCTGGTGTCCGCGTTCCCGCGCTGAGCTTGTTCGGTTATTCGTTGCTAAGCCGGCAAGCGACGGTAGAGCATGACTTCTCGTCACCGAATAGATCGCCTACATTCGTCCAACAGTAAGCAATACTAATGCAACTAACTATCTTATGCCGTCAATGCCGTCGACAATGAAGCGAGCGATGGCGGACGCGTGCGCCCAGTGCTGCGGCCACCTAAAAGGAGAAAGCAACGAGCGATCAGCGCTCCAACATCGAGAAAATACAGCAGAGAAGTGGAACACCACAGGTAAGCGAGCCCAGCCGCGCAGAGGCCTAAACGACGCGAACAACAGCCGCATCGCGAAAAGCCAAGCGGCGCGACGCGCCGAATCCAGCCTCAGAAAACCAACAATCCGCCGTGAAACAGTTCACTCAAAACCGAGAAATCGGCGAAACCCTTATCCCACGGTCGTTTGATGCCTGAAACAATCCAAATTCTAGTACTTGTTTCACGGGCATAACGGCTCTCCGACCCCGAAACACAGTCAGGATGGTGGCCAACGAGCTAAAACTCACCTCATCTGTGCCGATCGTATATTTCAATACGTATTTTGTAGTTCTCGAGCTTCGGGCCGAAATAATGTGCGCAGCAGCGCTTTACCCCTCGACGTTACCTGAAGCCTCTCCATCCGCGTCGATTAAAATTGGCCCCATTGCCGAGCCACATTCCAGGGCTTCGATCCGGGCCCAGTCATGCTCACATCGCCGGCGCGCATCACTTGCCGCTCACGCGATCAAGCAGCAATCGCCCTTTCTCCATTCCGCGCCCGCAAACACCATAGAGGACACGTCGTGAAGTTCATCCACGCGGCAGACCTACATCTCGACAGCCCGCTTCATGGCCTGAGCGCCTATCCCGATGCACCGGCCACCCAATTGCGCAACGCCACGCGCGAGGCGTTGCGCCTGCTCGTCGATCGGGCCATCGAAGAAGAGGTTGCGTTCGTCGTCATCGCCGGCGATCTCTACGACGGCGACTGGAAGGACCACAACACCGGTATCTTCTTCGGCCAGCAGATGGGACGTCTGCGCAAGGCCGGTATTCGCATCTTCGCGTTGTGGGGCAACCACGACGCGGAAAGCGAAATGACCAGGAAACTCACATTGCCGGACAACGTGGTGGTGTTCAGTCATCGCAAGCCTGAAACCCACGCGCTGCACGACATCAAGGTGGCGCTGCATGGGCAGAGCTTCAAGGACAAGGCCGTGGTCGAGAATCTCGCCGTGGGCTACCCGTCGCCGGTTTCCGGTTACTACAACATCGGTGTGCTCCACACCGCGCTCGAGGGCTATGCCGCGCACGCGACTTACGCGCCATGCACGCGTGCCGAATTGCACGCGAAGGGCTACGACTACTGGGCACTCGGCCACGTGCACGAATTTCAGCAGTGGGCGGAAGAGTCGACCATCGTTTTCCCCGGCAATCTGCAGGGCCGGCATATCCGCGAAACGGGGCGCCGGGGCGCCGTGCTCGTGAGTATCGAGGGCGGCCGCACGGAGGTCGAGCGTCTCTACCTCGACGCGCTGCGCTGGGAGTCGGTGCGTGTCGACGCGAGCGATTGCGAAAGCGTCGCGGATCTGTCGCGCAAGATTGGCGCTGCGCTCGAAGCGCTGCTGTCCGTCGACGCGCATGTGCCGCGCGCGGTGCGCGTGACGGTGACGGGCAGGTCGCCGGCCCATGGACTCTTTTTCGGGCGCGCCACGCAATTGCGCGCCGAAGTGCTCAATCAGATCGGCATTATCGGCAATGACAAGTTGTGGCTGGAAAAGGTCAAGCTCGAAACGAGCGCCGCCGATACGGCCGCTGCACAGAACGAGCAGATCGAAGCGATTGCCGACCTCAAACTTCTACTCGAAGCCGCCACGCAAGACGCCGAATTTCTCGCGCTGCTCGAACGCGATTTGCGCGCCTTCGTCGGCAAAGTGCGCAGCGAAGTAAAAGAAGACGCGCCACTGCTCGAACTCGCCCGCGAGGGCAAACTCGCGGCGCTGGTGGAGCAGGTCGGCCCCGCGCTGCTTGCGCGCCTTTCCACGGGAGAATGACCAGTGCGTCTCAAGCAACTCGATTTGATCAAATACGGCAAGTTCACCGATACGACCCTGCCGTTTCCCCACGCGGCGCACGATTTCCACGTCATCGTCGGGCCGAACGAAGCGGGCAAGTCCACGGTGCGGACCGCCGTGTCGGAGTTGTTGTTCGGCATGCGCCTGCAAACGCCGCTCGACTTTCTCCATAACACGCCGGAATTGCGCATTGGCGGCGTGCTGGAAAACGGCGCGGCCGAGCAACGATTTCATCGCGCGCGCGGCCGCAACTCGCTGCGCACTCCCCAGGACGACAAACTGCCCGACGACTTTCTCGCCGCATTTCTCGACGGCACGAGCAAGGAGTTCTTCGAGCAGATGTTCGGCCTCGATCATGCGCGGCTCGTTGAAGGCGGACGCAGCATTCTCGACGCGTCGGACAAACTCGGCCAGGTGTTGTTCGAATCGGCGGCGGGTGTGGGCAGCCTCGGGCCCGTGCGCGAGGAACTCGAGAATCGCGCGGCCGAACTTTGGGCTCCGCGACGCAGTGGCAGTGCGTATGCACAGGCGGAAACGTCGTTCGCCGAGGCAACGAGCGAACTGAAAGCCGCGCAGGTGCGCACGCGCGATTGGGTCGAGAAGAAAGACGCGCTCGAAGCGGTCGAACAGGCAATCGAGCGCTTGCGCGCCGAACAGCGCAGTCTCGAATCGCAGCGCTCGAAGCTCGAACGCGTGCGCCGCCTCGCTCCCTATATAGAGGAGCTTTCGCTCAAGCAGCACGAGCTGGCCGCATTGGGCGAGGTCGTCGATCTACCGCCCACTGCGCATGCCGATCTGTTGAAGGCGCAAGCCGACATCGCCGCCGAGCGCAAAGTGCAGGAAGCGCGCCAGGCCGATCTCGCAGGCAAAGAAGCGTCACGCGATGCGATCGAGCCCGATCGTGCGGCACTTGCACTCGCCGCCGAAATCGACGCGCTTGACACGCTGTGCGGCGAATGCGTCAATCATCCGCGCGAATTGCTGGTGCGTGAAACCGAGATCCGCAACCATCTCGACGCCGCATTCGCGGCTGCGGCCCAGCTAGGCTGGCCGGGTGACGAAGCCGAATTGCGCGCGGCGCTGCCTGGCGCGCTCGCGCTGAAGACGGTGACGAACCTGCTGCGCGATCACGGTCTTCGCGAGCAGGCGCTCACTACGGCACGCGAGGCATATGACGAACAGACGCGCAAGCTCGCGCAGTTGCGGGAGCAGCTTGTGCGCCTGCCCGGCATCGACGTGCCGCATGCGTTGCACGCGGCGCTCGATGATGCGCGCGAATTCCGCAACAGTGTGGCGAAGGAAAACGCGCTCGAACGCGAACTGGCGGATGCGCAGCGCACGGTCGAAGAGAAACGCCAACTGCTGGGCCAGTGGAGCAAGCCGGTGCCGGCGCTGCGCGCGATCGACCTGCCATCGGCCACGCGCCTGGCTGCCCTGCAAAAGGAAGAAAGCGAGCGCACGAGCGCGGTGGCCGCCGCGCGAGATGCGGCCGCAGCCGCACAAGAGGATATCGAGCGATTCGAATTGCAGGAGACGCATTTCACGCAGGGCAACAAGGTTGTCACGACTGCCGAAGTGCAGGCGGCGCGCACGCGCCGCGACAGCGCGTGGGACGAAGTCAGGCAGGCGCGTGTCAGTCTCGCGGATGGCGCACCCGCCGTGGACGACGCGATGCGTCTCGCCGACGAACTCGTCGACGCGCAACTCGGCACCTCGCAGGCGGCGGCTACATTGCAGAACTTGCGTCAGCAAGTCGAGACGGCGCGCGCGAATGCGCAGCGCAAGCTTGCGGCGTTGAGCGAACGCGAGCGCGAACTCGAAGCCTTTCGCAATACCTGGACGCAAATTGCCATTGACGCGCAACTGGCTGGCATGACGCTTGCGGACATGGGCGCGTGGCTCGCGAATCGCGAAGCGGCCCTCAACGCACAGAGCGAAAGCGATCGCCGCGCGAGCGAGCTTGAAGCGCGTCGAGCGGCGCGCATCGCCGCGCATGCCGCGCTGCTAGAAACCTTGCGCCCGGTCGCACAGGCAAACGAAGAGGATGCGCTGACGACGTTGATCGGCATGGCGGAAACCGTCGTGCAATCGGCACAAAAGAGCGCCGTGCAGCGCGAAGGTCTGGAAACGCAGATTCGTGACGCCGAACGCGCGAGTGAATCCGCGCAATCCCGTTTGACGATTGAACAGGACGCCTACGCAAAGTGGCAGACGCAATGGCGCGAGGCGCTCGCGCAAGCGAATCTCGGCGCACGCGCGGCGACGCTCGCGGCGGCGGAAGGCGCCGTCGAACTCGCCAATACCATTGCGGCCGCTTTTTCGGATGCCGAAGCACCCCGCAACCGCATTCGCGCGATCCGCACGCAATTAGCGATGCTGGAAACCGACGCGCGACGCCTCGCCGTGGCGCTCGCGCCCGAATGGCCCGTGTCGGGCGACGGCATCGACGTGGCGCGTCAGCTCGCGGCGCGGCTCTCAACCGCGCGCGAAACGGCGAAATCTCTCGCCCAGGCCGGTGCCGACGTGCAGGTCGCCCGCACGCGCGTAGCCGATGCCGCCGCGGCGGTAGCGGGCGCACAGGCGCGCATCGAGCCCATTCTGAAACTCGCGGGCGTGAACGAAATCGAGGCGGCATTGCCGCTCGCCGAGCGTTCCGACGTGCGTCGCGCGCTGTCGAAAGCGATCTCGGCGGCGCGGGACACGCTCGTGCGCGAAGGCGACGGACTCGAGCAGGAGGCCATCGCGGCGGAAATCGCGGAGCAGCCCATCACCGATGTGCCCGCGCTGCTCGCAACCGTGAACCAGAAACGCGAAGCCGGCGACCTTGCGTTGAGCGAGTGCCTGCAGCAGCAGGTCAGCGCGAGGCAGGCGTTCGAAGCGATCAACGGCCAGGCCAATGCCGCGCTGGCCGAAGCGAAACGCCAGGAAGCCCTGAGCGCCATGGGCGAAGCCGCCGAGCAATATCTCGAAGCCGCGACCGCGAGCCGCTTGCTTAAATGGGCAACGGATCGTTATCGCGACCAGAAGCAGGGGCCGATGCTGCGTCGCGCGGGTGAAATATTCAGCGGACTCACGCTCGGTGATTTCGCGAGGCTCGTGGTGGATAACGAACGCAATCCGCCCACATTGCACGCACGGCGCAGTAGCGGCAAAACCGTGGAAGTGAGTGGAATGAGTGAAGGCACGCGCGACCAGCTTTTTCTCGCGCTGCGCATCGCGGCCCTCGAATTGCAGCTGGTGAGCAAGGCGGCGCTGCCTTTCGTTGCCGACGATCTCTTCATCAATTTCGACGACGAGCGCGCAAAGGCCGGTTTCGCGGCATTACGGAATCTCTCCGCGAAAACCCAGGTGTTGTTTCTCACGCACCACGATCACCTTTTGCCCATGATTCGCGAGATATTCGGCGTGCAGGTCAATGTCGTCGAATTGCAGCGCGCGCCTCTCGTCGCATAGCGGTGCGAATGTTTCTCAATGAGAATTCATGGGAACCTTGTTTGCGGAACGATCAATAGTCTGATCAGGAAACATGTTTTTCACTACAATACATTCGTTTAAATTTGCCAGCGTGCGGGATTTGACTTCATAATCACCTTGTCTTTCGCGACGCCCAGGCCGACAAGATCGCAATTCGATCGGCCAGTGATGGTTGAAGGGTGTCCGTAAAAACCGTGAATAAGGAGGTATGAATGGTCACCCTGGATGCAATTCAATCGAAGATCGCAAAGCTGCAAAAGCAGGCCGAATCGATCGTGGAAAAACAAACGTCGGCCGGTCTCACGAAAATTCGCGATCTGATGGCCAAACATGGCCTGAGCGTGGCCGACATCGAACGCTTCGTCGGCAAGAAGCGTGGCCGCAAACCTGGTAAAGGCGTCAAAGCCGCAGGCGCAAAGCGCACCGTTGCGGCCAAATATGCCGATCCGAAAACGGGCGCCACGTGGACGGGCCGCGGCCGTGCGCCGGCATGGATCCGCGACGTGAAAGACCGTTCGAAATTCCTGATCGACGGCAGCGCGGCGAAGGCCGCGACCAAGGTCGCACGCAAACCGCGCGCCAATGCCGCGGCGGTGAAAAAGACCGCGGCGAAGCGCGCCAAGGCCGCACCTGCAAGGAAAGCCACCCCCGCAAAACGGGCGACGCGTAAAACGGCGGGCCGTAGGGCCGCCGCAAAGTCGGCACAAGCCGCAGCGGCTGCTTAATTAAGTCGCTGAGAAAAGCGCACAAGCGAAATTCGCTTGCGAACCGGTGGCCGCGCCGGCGTTTCGACGCCCGCGGCCACTTTCACATGAGCGGCGCGAAACGACGCGCGCCCATTGCCCTGAACGTCACCGATGTCCGGCCTTTCCTTTTCCTCGGGTCTTCTCGCGCCCCATCTGCAGTCGCTCGCCGTACTTCAATTGCTCGGCATTGCGGTTGCGCTCGTGCTGGGCGGTATGGTGAAGGGCGTGACGGGCATAGGCGTGCCGCTCGTGGCCATGCCCATCGTCACGCAATTTTTGCCGGTCAAGGAAGCGGTGCTGCTGCTGTCCATGCCGATCATTCTCGGCAATATTCCGCAGGCGCTGGAGGGGGGCGAAATGTTGCCTACCGTGCGCAATATCGCGGCGCCATTGATTGGCACCGTGATCGGCAATGTGATTGGGGTTTCCGTGCTGATCGCGCTGGAGCCGCATCACGCCCAGGCGGCCTCGGGCGTGGCGTTGATCGTGGCGGCGTTGCTGTTGCTCGTCTCGCCGCGATTCAAGCTCGCGCCTGCGCTCGCGAAGCCAGTGGGTTTCGCGCTCGGCTTCGGGGCGGCGCTCATGGAGAGCATTGCCGCCGTGCCGGGGCCCTTGCTCGCCATGTATCTGATCGCGTCGGGTGCCACGGGCCGCGCCTTCACGAAACAGATCGCGATCATTCTCGTCGTTTCGGTCATCACGCTCATCACGACGTTCAGCCACGGCGCGCACGCCAATCTCGTCGATCTCGCGATTTCGGCGGCGGCCAGCGTGCCCGCCATCGCGGGCATGCTGCTCATTCGACCGTTACGCGATAGCCTGCATCCTCTCGCGTTTCGCGTGGTCGTGCTCGTGTGCGTGCTGGCCGCCGCCATACAGATGATCGTCAAATCGCACGTGCTGTTTTGACGATCGCCTGATTCAGTGGCTGATCGATTCGAGCGAGAGCCCGCGCGTCACCGGCCCAAGCAGAATCATCACGATGCCCACGAGCATCGAAGCGCCGATGAACACCGCGACGCCAGGCACACCGTAATGATGGAGCAGGATGCCGATGGCCAACCCCGCGAACGCGGCGGCGATGCGGCTCCACGAGTACACGAAGCCGACGGCGCGAGCGCGGATACGCGTCGGGTAAAGCTCGGCCTGGTAACCGTGATAAGCGTAGGACATCACGTTCGAAGCGAGCGTGAAGAGCACGCCCAGCACGATCAGGACCCACGGCTGCGTGGCTTGCGCGAATAGCGTAATCACCACGGCCATAATCAGGAGGCCGCCGACGATCTGCGTCTTGCGCTCCAGCTTGTCGGCGAACCACACGCCAATCAGCGGCCCGAACGGATTGGCGATGGCGATCACGAAGGCGTACGCAAGACTCTGCGTGATGTGGACGCCACGGGCGATCAGCAGTGTCGGCACCCACGCGGCGAAGCCGTAAAAGCCGATCACCTGCGCCATGTTGAAAATCGACAGAATCACTGTGCGCCGCAAATACGGCGCACGCAGCACTTCGCCAAGCGAGCCGCGCCCGGCCTTCTCGAGCGAGATCGCCCCGAGCGGCGGCAGAGCCGTGCCCGTTTCGGCGCTGACGCGCCGCTCGATGTCTGCAACGATGCGTTCCGCTTCGTCCTCACGGCCATTGCGCGCGAGCCAGCGCGGGCTTTCGGGAATGCGCCGGCGCAGGAACCATACCGCCACTGCGCCAATCGAGCCGATCAGGATCACCACGCGCCAGTAGTCGAGGCCGATGGGATGCGAGTCCTTGAGGATATAGGCGAGAAACGCGACCACGGGCACCACGCTGAACGTGATGAACTGGTTGACCGCATAGGCGCGGCCGCGCTCGCCGCTCGGGATCAATTCGGAAATATACGTGTCGATGGTCACGAGTTCGATGCCGATGCCGATGCCGGCAATGAAGCGCCAGATATTGAGCGCCTGGCCGCTCGTCTGAAACGCCATGATCGCCGTGCAGACGATGTACCAGATCAGCGACCACGTGAAGATCATGCGCCGCCCGAACCGGTCGGCGACCTGGCCGAACGCGAGCGCGCCGACCCACAGCCCGGCGAAGGTCGAGAACACGAAGGTGCCGAAGCCGGCCACCTTGAGCGGCCCGAGTGCGGAAAAGAAGCCGAGCGATTCCGGTGTGAAAAGACCCGAATGCACCATGCCGGGCGCGACATAGCCCGTGAAGAAAAGGTCGTAAAACTCGAATACGCCGCCGAGCGACAGCAGAATCACCATCGACCAGACTGTGCGCGACGGCGGCAGCCGGTCGAAGCGGGCGGCAATTTCCGCCGATTTTTCAATGGACATCCCGATTCCTCATTACATTTTGAAAGCGTGTGGGGAACAAAATGTGCATGCATCGATGTATTCGCATGGGTAGCGCGTGACGTATGCAAATGCCGATACAGGCCATAGCACGCACTTTATTGATGCATTGACATGGAAGCACCTGGTTGAAACCCAAATGCGTTGCGCTTATGGCAATGCCGCGCTTCGCAATGCCGCTCATGCCAACGCAAGCGGCAACGAATCGGCGCGCTTTACGCGATGCTCGCGCCTGTGTGGCTCACGCGGTTGCGGCCGGCGTGTTTGGCCGCATACAACGCGGCATCGGCGGCTTCGATCAGCGCATTGGGGGACGACGCAACGATCGCGTCGCGCGTGGCGCAGCCCGCGCTCACCGTGACGAGGCCGCCTGCGGCGGGGGAGGGAATGCCGAGCTGCTCGACGGCGGCGCGTGCGCGTTCGGCGAGCGCCGCGGCTTCGTCCGCGCCGGTATCGGGCAGGACGAGCGCGAATTCTTCGCCGCCATAGCGCGCGACGAAACCGCCCGGCGCGTGCAGCGTGCTCGCCAGCGTGGCGGCGAGCGCACCCGCGACGGCGCCGAGGCAGGCGTCGCCGTGCAGATGACCGAAGGCGTCGTTGTAGTGCTTGAAGTGATCGACATCGAGCATCACGAGCGAGAGCGGCTGGCCGCTGTGCGCGGCGCGCTCGAAGGCCTCGCGGAACTGCTCGTCGAAATAGCTGCGGTTGTAGATGCGCGTGAGCGCATCGCGTGCGGAGGCGCGGATCAGCGTGGCGTGTTCTTCGGCGAGCTGGCGATAGAGCGCCGTCACTTCCCACACCAGCACGCATACGAGCACGCCTGGCGCGAACATGCTGAACACGCGCGCGACATACCAGCCCACCGTGAAGCGCTCGATGCTCAGCGTATTGAGCGCGGCGTCGGCGAGCGAGGCGAGCAGCGCCACCACGATCCACAAATCGAGCACGAGGCGCAGCCGTCCCTTGAGCAGCACGAGCGCGATGGCGATCAGGTTGAGCGCGCAAATCACGAGGCCCGCGAGATTGTTCGCAATGGCCGACGCTGGCGAGAAACCAGCGGCCGGCACAGCGTCCGCAACGTCGTGAAACGGCGATGCGAGATCGACGTGCGTGACGAGCACGCCGAGCAGGGCGGCGACCGCCGCCGGGCCCGCGATCAGCAGCCAGCCGCGCGCGTCGAGCCGTTCGCGGGCGAACGGCGGGGCGGGCAGGCGCTTTCTCACCAGTTCGGCCACGATGACGAGCGCGGGAAAGCCGGCGTGCCAGATCACCCACATCCATTCGGCGCTATTCGGGAGCGCACCGAGCAGCCCCGTGCGCGCGAACACGCCAGGAAACATCAACAGCTGCAGCGCTACGGTAATGGCCGTGAACGCGTAGGCGCCGCCCAGCGCGGCGAGCATGGCCACGCGGGTCGCCGCGAAACGCGCGCCCAGCAGGAACGCCGCGATGCTCGACGTGGTGAAGACGGTGAGCGCGCACATCGGCATGAACGGGGCGATGCCGGGCAACGCGTCTCGCGCACGCGGCGCCGCGAGCGCAAGCGTGAGGAGGATCGCAAACGCGCATACGCTGGCGAAGAGCGCCTGCCTGCGTGTTGCCGGACCGATCAGCAAGCCGTCCATATGATGACTTTTGGGTCGATGCGCAGCTCGAGAATTGTGATCGTGGCGTGACAGCGTGAGGGGCCGCTCGCGTCCGGAAAGCAGACTAAATTGACTGAAGGTATTGTGCTCCGAATCGGCTAAATAGTGGGGCACGGATGCACGAGCCCAGTTATATTGAGTTTCGGTTTTGAGCGCGCTACATTGGGCGCGCGAATTTGAGCATCGCGCGATCGGTGGTCGCCACGCGCGGGCCTGTTTCATGTAATTAGCATGTAAGGATTGCTGATGATGCATCGCGTATCGCGCGACCACCGCGAAGGCAATGGCTGGCTCGGCGGTCGTGCGGGCCAGACGAGGCTTGGCTGGTCCGCGTTGGGGTTGGCTTGCGTGTTCGGCGCGCTGGCTTTCGCTTCCGCTGTGCCGTTCGATGCGCGCCTATGCGCCGTGATGTCGAGCGCGTGCCTCAATCTCTTCATCGTGGTCTTCGGCGCGCGGCTGTTGGCTGCGCGCGCGCCAGCCGGCGAACCGCTCTCGAAGACCTCGCTGCGCCTCTTGCGCCTCGCGTTCCAGCGCAATTCGGAGGCCGCCGACATGCGCGGCCTGCTGCGGTCGCTCCCGTGGCAAGGGTGGATCGCGCCGCTCGCCGCACTCGTTTCGCTGGCGTTCGCCATCTCTGCGTGGACGACTCCCGCGTTTGCGCCAACGGTTTCGCGACGTGAATCGGCGCTGTTTCTCGTCGCGGGAGCCGCTGCACTCGTCATCGCGTTTGCTGCGCTCGTGACCGAGCGCTTTCATGCACAGCGCGCCGCACAATCGCGCGAATCCGCCGCGCTCGCAGGGTTGTTGCGCGTGGTGCTCGTCGCTGCGTTGAGTATGGCCGCATCGGTTGCAGCGCTGGCTTATGCGGGCGAGTCGCTTACGTGGCTCGTGCGCATCGTCGCCCTGCTTTCCGGCGTGATTGCCGTCGAACTCGGCCTGCGTGCGCTGCTCGCAGCGTCGGCCAAGCCCGACGAGCACCGCATCCTGCATAGCAGCATCGCGGGCGTGCTGAGCGTGCAGGCACGTCCGGTCGCCGCACTCAATGCCCAATTGCGTATGCGCTATGGCATCGATCTGCGGCAGAACTGGGCGCTCCAGAGCTTCGTTCGCCTCCTGCCAGGCGCGCTGGTGGCCATGGCGGCGGCGGGGTGGCTACTCGGCGGCGTGACGATCCTCGGCCCCGATCAGCGCGCTGTGTACGAGCGCTTCGGCGCACCTGTCGCCGTGTGGCAGCCGGGCCTGCATGTGGGCTTGCCCTGGCCCTTCGGCCGCGCGCGCGTGATCGACAACGGCGCGGTCCATCAACTGATCGTCTCGGGCAGCGCGAACGACAGCAGCCGCGCCGCGCCTGCCGTTTCCGCCGACGGCGACACACCCGCGCAATTGAATCGCCTGTGGGATGTGACGCATCCCTGGGAGACGACTCAGGTGATCGCGGGCACGAGCGGCGCGCAGCAGGCGTTCCAGATCGTGAGCGCGGACGTGCGGCTCGACTATCGCGTCGGCCTCACGGACGCGGCGGCGCGCGCGTCGCTCTATCGCGCGGTCGATATGGACGCCACGGTGCGCTCGATCGCGAACCGCGAGGTCGTGCGCTACCTCGCGTCGCGCACGCTGCCGTCGCTGCTCGACACGCCGCAGACGGCCATGGCCGGCGCGTTGCGCGGCGCCGTGCAGCACGAGCTGGACCGGCTTGCGAGCGGCATCGAGGTCGTGGCCGTCGTGATCGAGAGCGTGCATCCGCCCGCGGGCGCGGCCGCCGCGTATCACGGCGTGCAGGCCGCGCAAATTCGCGCGCAGGCCAGTGTCGTACAGGCGCACGGCTTTGCGGCGGCGGCGCTCGGGCAAGCGCAGCAGCAGGCGATCGAGACCGTCGCACAGGGCAGCGCGAACGCGGCGGACACGCTTGCCGCCGCGCGCGCCCAGCAGATCGGCTTCGACGCCGATGTGATCGCTCAGCAGGTCGGCGGTCCGGCATTCGGCTTCGAGTATTACTTGCACAGCCTGCAGAAAGGGCTAAAAAACGCGAGCGTGACCGTGATCGACGACCGGCTCGCGAGCGGCAGCCGCGCGACGATCGACCTGCGCACATCGAGCCCGGCCACGGCGGCAGGCATGAAGAAGGCGTGGTGACCCGTTACCCCATAGACAGAGCAAGGTGATTCGAACGTGAGTCTTTTGCATACGCACGGCGATGCGCATTCCCATCATCATCATGACCACGGCGCAGGCGGCTCCATTGGCTCAGCTGGATCGGCGCCCGTGAATCCGCGGCGTTTTGCGTTGCGCGTGGTGTTCGCGCTGTTCTGCGTGATCGTTGCGCTCATCGTGGCGAGCGTCGTACAGGTGCGCGAGGGCGAGGCCACCGTGGTCACGCGCTTTGGCGACCCCGTGCGCGTGCTGCTGCGGCCCGGCCTCGCGTGGCGCCTGCCCGCGCCCATCGAGGCCGCGGTGCCGGTGGACCTGCGCCTGCACACGACTTCGAGCGGCCTGCAGGACGTCGGCACGCGCGATGGTTTGCGCATCATCGTGCAGGCCTATGTGGCCTGGCGCGTGCCTGCCAACGCGAACGACATCGGCCGCTTCGTGCGCGCGGTGCGCAACGAACCCGACGAAGCCGCGCGCCAGATTCGCTCGCTGGTCGGCTCGGCCTTGCAGACCACGTCTGCCGGTTTCGATCTTGCCTCGCTCGTGAATACCGATCCGTCGCAGGTCCGCATCGGCGCATTCGAAGAGGCGCTGCGCCGCCAGGTCGATGCGCAGGTGTATGCGGCCTATGGCGTGCACGTCGTGCAGGTGGGTCTCGAGCGTCTCACGCTGCCCGCCGTGACGCTGGCCGCGACCGTCGATCGCATGCGCGCCGAGCGCGAGACCGTGGCCGCGCAGCGCACGGCGGAAGGTTTGCGCGAAGCGGCGCAGATCCGCTCGGACGCCGATCGCGACGCGCGCGTGCTGATCGCCGACGCCAACGTGAAAGCCGCCGATATCGAAGCGCAATCGCGCAAGGATGCAGCGGCGATCTACGGCAAGAGCTACGCCGCCGATCCGCAGCTCTATACGATGCTGCGCTCGCTCGACACGCTCGGCACGGTCGTCAATAGCAACACGAACCTGATCCTGCGCACCGACGCCGCGCCGTTCCGCGCGCTGGTGCAGGGGCCGCCGGGGCTCGGTACGGCCGCGGCGCCGTCGGGCACGGTCGTTGCGCCCGCAACCACTACGCACGCACGTGGACACACGCCATGAGCACGAGCGACAACGTCCCGGCGCTCGGGCCCGGCGCACAGGCGGTGCGTCTGTCGTTCTGGTTCGTGGCGGCGCTGGCCGTGCTCGCGGCGCTCGCGTGGGCCACGTCGAACGTGCGCCGCATCCCCGCCGACAGCAGCGCCGTCGTGATGCGCTTTGGCGCCTACGTGCGCAGCCAGGGCGCGGGGCTGCTCGTCGCGTTACCGCGGCCGTTCGAAACGGTGCTGCTCGTGCCGGGCAGCGAGCGTGTGCTCGAGAAGCGCATCGTCTCGCTTACGCGCGATGCCGGTGCGCCCGCGCAACTGAGCGATGCCAGCGACGCGCTCGCGGGGTCCGGCTACGTGCTCACGGGCGACAACGGCGTCGTGCAGGTGAGCGCGACGCTGTTCTACCGCGTGAGCGACCCTTACGCGTATGCGTTGCAGCTGGAGCATCTCGACGCCGCGCTCGAGCGCATCGTTTCGGCTGCGGTTGCGCAAACCGCCGCGCAACGCGACCTCGATTCGATCCTCGTTGCGCGCCCGGAGATGGTGGCCGCCGATCAGCAGATGGCCGCGCGCCGTGAGCAATTGCGCGGCGATCTCGCGCGCGCGGTCCAGCGTCAGCTCGACACGCTGACTGCCGCGCATGCGGGGCTCGGCATCGAGGTCTCGCGCATGGATCTGCAAGCGTCGTTTCCGGCTTCGGCTGTCGATGCGTTCAATGCCGTGCTGACCTCGCTGCAGAACGCCGAGCGCGATGTCGCGCAGGCGCGCACGCTCGCGGAAAAGACGCGGCAGCACGCGCAGCAAAGCGCCGACCGCATCGTGCAGGACGCGCAAGCCAGCGCGGCGGAACGCGTGGCGACCGCGCAGTCGGAAACCTCGACGATCGCGCAGCTCGAAGCGGCGCTCGGCGCGAACCACGATCCGGGGCTGCTCGCGCGCGCGTATCGCGACCGTGTGCAGGCGGTGCTCGCGCACGCCGCGCGCGTGACGACGCTCGACCCCAACGACGCATCGAGCCTCGTGCTGCCGGGGCGCGCGCCATGACGACGCCATACGAAACGCCGACGAGTCATCGCGCACCCGGCGCCGCGCAGGAAGCCAGATCCACGCACGCACACGGCCACGCGCGCGAAGCTCACGCAGGGCCATCCGTCGCCACGCTCGTCATGTCGGACGCAGAGCGCCGCGCCATCACGCGCCACACGTTGCTTGCGTTGTTCGCGGGCGCGTTGCTGCTGCTCTCGCTCGTGTGGCCGCATCTGGCGCGCGGCAGCGCCACGCTTGCGCAAGTGCTGGCGGCGGCGGCCTCGCTCGTGGTCGCGCCGCCCGTGTTCGCGGGCGCGTGGCGCAGCCTCAGGACGCCGAGTCTGCACGGCGTGACCGACCGCCTCATCGCGCTCGCCATGCTCGGCGCCTGGGCCGTAGGCGACATGACGACGGCGGCGCTCCTGCCCATCGTGATGACCTTCGGCCACGCGCTCGAAGAGCGCAGCGTGCTCGGCTCGCAGGAAGCGATCCGCGCGCTGGGCCGCCTCACTGCCGGCGACGTGCGGCGCGTGAGCGCCGCGGGCGCGATCGAGACCGTGCCCTATGACGCGCTGCGTCCCGGCGACGTCGTCGATGTGCTGCCAGGCTCGCGCGTGCCCGCGGACGGCATCGTGCTGCACGGCCGCTCGGCCATCGACAACGGGGCGATCACGGGCGAATCGTTGCCGCAGGACGCGGGCGAGGGCGCGCGCGTCTTCGGCGGCGCGATGAATCTGGACGGGCCGCTGCGCGTGGAGATCACGCACGTCGGCAAAGCCTCGACGCTGGGCAAGGTCGTCGAGCTGATGCAGCGCGCCGAAGCCGCGAAGCCCCCCATCACGCAGGCGCTCGAACGCTATATGGACGCCTACCTCGCGCTCGTGCTGCTGATCGCGGCGATCGTCTGGTTCGTGAGCGCGAACGCTTCGGCCATGCTGGCGGTGATCGTCGCCGCGTGCCCGTGCGCGCTCGTGCTGGCGGCGCCTTCCACCGCGATCGCCGGGATCGCGGCGGGCGCGCGGCGCGGAATCCTGTTCAGGAACGCGACCTTTATCGACGCGCTGGCCGAAATCGATACGCTCGTGATCGACAAGACCGGTACGCTCACGCACGGCGAGTTGCGTGTGACGACGGTGGTGCTGCAGCCGGGCGCGGACGAAGCCGGCACGCTGGCGCTGGCCGCGCAGCTCGCCCGGGTCAGCGCGCATCCCGTGTGTCGCGCGCTGCTGCGCTACGGCGCGTCGGGAACGCCGCATACCGGGCCGCTCTCGCACGCGCGCGAGATGCGCGGCCTCGGCGTGCTCGCGACGATGCCGGAAGGCGAGGCCGTGCTGGGCCGCCATGACCTGCTCGAACGATACGTGAGCGTGCTGCCGCCCGCGCCCGCGCAGCTGGACGGCCCATGCGCAGGCATCGCGCTGAATGGCCGCCTGCTCGCATGGTTCGGTTTCGCCGACACGGTGCGCCCGGAAGCGCGCGAAGCGTTGGACGCAATGCGTGCGCTCGGCATCGAGCGTGCGACGCTGCTCACGGGCGACCGCGAGCGCGTGGCGCGCCGCGTGGCCGCCGAAGTGGGCATCGACACCGTGGTGGCGCATGCGCTGCCGCACGACAAGCTCGACTACGTGCTGGGCGAGATCGGCGCGGGGCGCCGCCCGATGGTGGTCGGCGACGGTCTGAACGACGTGCTGGCGATCAAGGCCGGCGCGACCAGCGTGGCGATGGGCGAGCGCGGCATCGATATCGCCGTGGCGGCCGCCGATATCGTGCTGCTCGCCGACGACCTGCGCCGCGTGCCGGACAGCGTGCGCCTCGGGCGGCGCTGCCGGCGGATCGCGACGGCGAATGCGGCGATCGGGCTCGCGTGGACGGCGGCCGTCATCACGCTGGCGGCGCTAGGCGTGTTGAGCGCCGTGGCGAGCGCAGTGCTGCACAACGTCGGCACGTTCGTGGTGATTGCGAACGCGGGGCGTCTCCTGCGCGACGAATGACGAACGCCGTTAGTGCGGCACCGCCGTCAACGTGCGCAACTGCTCCAGCAGCTTCACCGCCGGGCTCGGCAGAATGCCATGGCGCCGGCGAAACGCGGTGAGCGTACGCCGGCCCTCGACTCCCGGCATGTCCAGCGTATCGAACACCCCCGCCTTGCTTTCCGTGAGGTACATCGTCGATGCCATCCAGCTCAGGAACCCCGAGCGCGCCACGAGGCTCTTGAGCGCCGTGATCGAGCGCGTTTGCACCACCACGTTCGGCAGGCCCAGCCCGTGCGCCGCGAAGACCTGCTCCATGTGCTCGAACGGCGCCGTGCCGCGCGGCGGTATCGCCCATTGCTCGTTCAGGGTGTCCGCGAGCGTGAGGTCGGACTTCGCGCGCAACGGATGATCGTGCGCCGCCACGACGTAGCTGGAATCCTCCCAGCGGCAATCGCCGATCGCTGCGATTTCGTCGGTATCGGGCACGGCCATGCTGAGCGCGAGGTCGATCTCGCGTTTGACGAGCGCATCGGCGAGCCGGTCCCACACGCCTTCGAGAATCTCGACGCGCAGCCCCGGCCAGCGCCGCAGCACGCCGCTCACGGCGAGCGGCAGCACGAGGCTCGCGATGCTGCCCACCGCCCCCACGCGGATCGTGCCGCGCGCGAGGCCGCGCATGGCGTCGATTTCCTCGCGCGCCTGCTCGGCTTCGCGCTGCAGCAGGATGGCGTGCGGCAGGAGCGCCTCGCCCACGGCGGTGAGGTGCATGCCGCGCGAATGGCGCTCGAACAGCGGCGCGCCCACTTGCTCCTCGAGACGGCGGATCGCGCGCGAGAGCGCGGGCTGGGTCACGTGCAGCGTTTCGGCCGCCCGCCCGAGACTGCCCGCGGACACGATGGTCGCGAACGCCTGCAGTTGCTGGAGGTTGTAAGTCATGCCCAAAGGTAATGGCTTTTGGCGAAATCCGCAATTTTCGGTTACCCGTAGCGTCGCGATAATGATCCTCCATTGAACGACGCGCTTTTTTCGACAGGAGGCCTTGGATGACTGGCAGCGCGCCTCAGCAGAACCAGCGGAACCAACGGAAGCAGGGCACCACGGCGCCCGGCGGCGTCTTTACCGTACGCGACGCGGTCATCGACTTCGCGCGCCGCGTCGGCATGACCTCGGTCTTCGCGAACCCCGGCTCGACCGAGCTGCCCATGTTCCGCGACTTTCCCGCCGACTTCCGCTACGTGCTCGGCCTCCAGGAAGCGGTCGTGGTCGGCATGGCCGACGGCTACGCGCAGGCCACCGGCAACGCCGCGCTCGTGAACCTGCACTCGGCGGCGGGCGTCGGAAACGCCATGGGCAACATCTTCACGGCGTTTCGCAACCGCACGCCGCTCGTCGTCACGGCGGGCCAGCAGGCGCGTTCGATCCTGCCCTTCGACCCATTTCTCGCGGCCACCCAGGCCACCGAGCTGCCGAAGCCCTATGTGAAGTGGAGCATCGAGCCGGCGCGCGCGCAGGACGTGCCGCTCGCGATTGCGCGCGCTTATGCGATCGCCATGCAGGAGCCGCGCGGCCCGGTGTTCGTGTCGATTCCCGTGGACGACTGGGACCAGCCGGCCGAACGCGTGCCCGAGCGCGCGCTCGCGCACACCACGCGCGCCGAGCCCGCGATGCTGGCGACCATCGGCGCAGCGCTCGACGCGTGCGCGCGCCCCGTCTTCGTGGTGGGCGGCGCGGTGGATCGCGCGGGCGCGGCCGACGACGTGGTGCGGCTCGCGGAGCGCCATCGTGCGCGTGTGTTCGTCGCCCCCATGACGGGCCGTTGCAGCTTTCCGGAAAAGCATCCGCTGTTCGCGGGCTTTCTTCCCGCCATGCGCGAGCGCATCGTCGAGCTGCTCGGCGGGCACGATGTCGTGTTCGCGATCGGCGCGCCGGCTTTCACCTATCACGTGGAGGGCCACGGGCCGCACGTGCCGCCGGGCGCCGCGCTGTGCCAGTTGATCGACGATCCGAACACCGCCGCATGGACACCCGAGGGGATGGCCGCAGTGGGCAATGTGAGGCTGGGCGTGCTGGATCTGCTGGAGCGGCCCGCGCCGGCCGTGGAGCGTGCGATGCCCGCGCCGCGTGCCGTGCCGCCGCGCGCCACGCCGCCGGCTGAGCCGGGCGTGCGCATGTCGGTTGCCTATGCGCTGCAAACGCTCGCCGAAGTGCGCGACGCGGGCACGACCGTCGTCGAGGAAGCGCCCAGCTCGCGCCCGGTGATGCAGGCGTATCTGCCCTACGAGCGCCCCGGCACCTTCCTCACGATGGACAGCGGCGGCCTGGGCTACGGCATGCCCGCCGCCGTGGGCGTGGCGCTCGCGAAGCCGGGCGAACGCGTGATCGCGCTGGTCGGCGACGGCTCCAGCATGTACTCGATCCAGGCGATCTGGAGCGCGGTGCAGCTCGATCTGCCGATTACCTTCGTCATCCTGAACAATACGCGCTACGCCGCGCTGCAGGACTTCGCGCCGGTGTTCGGTTTTGCGCCGACCGACCCGGTGCAGGGCACCGACCTGCCGGGGCTCGATTTCGTCACGCTGGCCGCGGGCATGGGCTGCCCCGGCGTGCGCGTGAGCGAGGCCGGGCCGTTACGCGATACGCTTGGCCGCGCGCTGGCCGGGCAGGGCCCGAAGCTGGTCGAGCTGCTCGTCGCCTGAACGGTGCGCGCGCAACCCATCGAATTCACGTAAAGCGAGGAAAAAGGACATGCAAACCGTAACGATGCTGATCGACGGCGAAGCGGTGCAGGCACGCAACGGGGCGACGTTCGAGCGCCGCAATCCGCTCGACGGCACGGTGGCGAGCCGCGCGCCCGCGGCCACAGTGGAAGATGCAGTCGCGGCGGTCGATGCGGCGGCGGCAGCCTTCCCGGTGTGGTCGGCCATGGGCCCGAGCGAACGCCGCGCGCTGCTCACGAAGGCCGCGCACGCGCTCGAAGCGAAGGCCGAAGCGTTCGCCGCCGCGATGGCTGCGGAAACCGGCGCGTCGGGCATCTGGGCGGGCTTCAACGTGCATCTCGCGGCGGCGGGCCTGATCGAGGCCGCCGCGCTCACCACGCAGATCGGCGGCGAGCTGATTCCCTCCGACGTGCCCGGCAGCCTCGCCATGGGCGTGCGCCAGCCGGCGGGCGTCGTGCTCGGCCTCGCGCCGTGGAATGCGCCCGTGATCCTCGCGGTGCGCGCCATCGCGCTGCCGCTCGCGTGCGGCAATACCGTCGTGCTGAAGGGCTCGGAGATTTGCCCGGCCACCCACGGACTCATCGTCGCGGCGATGCAGGAGGCGGGCCTGCCGCGCGGCACCGTCAACTTCGTGACGAACGCGCCCGCCGACGCGGCGCGCGTGGTCGAAGCCATGATCGCGCATCCGAAGGTGCGCCGCGTGAACTTCACGGGCTCCACGCGCGTGGGCCGCATCATCGCCGAAACCTGTGCGCGCCATCTGAAGCCGTCGGTGCTCGAACTGGGCGGCAAGGCGCCGCTTGTCGTGCTCGACGATGCCGATATCGAAGCGGCGGCGCACGCGGCCGCGTTCGGCGCGTTCGCCAACTCCGGGCAGATCTGCATGTCGACGGAGCGCATCATCGTCGATGAAAGCATTGCCGACGCTTTCGTCGCGCGTCTCGGCGAGCGCGCCCGCGCGCTGCCGCTCGGCGATCCGCGCAAGGGCCCGGTCGTGCTCGGCTCGGTAGTGGACATGAGCACTGTTGCGCGCTGCAACGCGCTGATCGACGACGCGCTCGCCAAAGGCGCGACGCTCGTATGCGGCGGCAAGGTCGAAACCACGCTCATGCCCGCCACGCTGCTCGACCATGTCACGCCCGACATGCGCCTCTATCACGACGAATCGTTCGGCCCCGTGAAGGGCATCGTGCGCGTGCGCGGCGAGGACGCTGCGATTGCCTGCGCGAACGACAACGCGTACGGGCTCTCGTCGGCGGTGTTCAGCCGCGATACGGCGCGTGCGTGGCGCGTCGCGCAGCGCATTGAGTCGGGCATCTGCCACATCAATGGGCCGACCGTGCACGACGAAGCGCAGATGCCGTTCGGCGGCGTGAAGGAGAGCGGCTTCGGGCGCTTCGGCGGCAAGGCGGGCATTGCCGAATTCACCGAACTGCGCTGGATCACGCTGCAGACGGCGCCGCGCCACTATCCGTTCTAAGAGCGCGCCATGCATATCGCCATACTCGGCGCGGGCGCGATGGGCTCGCTGTTCGGCGGCCTGCTTGCGATTGCGGGTCATCGCGTCACGCTGCTCGACGTCGATGACGCTCACCTGAACGCGATCAACGAAGCCGGTCTGCGGCTCACGACCGATGCGGGCGAGCGCGTCGTCACGAATCTCGAAGCGTTGCGGCCGGAGGCGGCGACCACGGCAGCGGATCTGCTGATCGTCTTCACCAAGACGCTGCACACGCAGGCGGCGCTCGGCGCGGCGCACGCCGTGCTCGGGCCGCAAACCGCATTGCTCTCGCTGCAGAACGGCCTCGGCAACGCCGAGCGTCTCGCGCGGTTCGCGGACCCGGCGCGCGTGATGATCGGCGTGACGACCTGGCCCGCCGACAAGAACGGCCCTGGCCGTGTGAGTTCGCACGGCGCGGGCGCGATCCGCCTGATGAGCGCGGACGGCGCGCATTCGCCGATGCTTTCCCGCACGGTCCAGGCGCTCAACGACGCCGGCCTCGCCTGCACAGCGGACGCCGATGTCTGGGCCGCGATCTGGGAGAAGGTCGCGTTCAACGCGGCGCTCAACAGCCTGTGCGCGGTGACGGGTTGCACCGTCGGCGAACTCACGAACGTGCCGGACGGCGAAGCGCTCGCGCTCAAGATCGTCGCGGAAGTCGCGGCGGTGGCGCAGGCGCACGGCGTGGCCGTGAACGAAGCGCATGTGGCCGACAACGTGCGGCATGCGCTCGCGCATCACCGCGCGCATCGGCCTTCGATGCTTCAGGACGTGCTCGCGAGACGCAAGACCGAGATCGAAGCCATCAACGGCGCGGTCGTCGAGGCCGCGCGCACGCGTGCGATTGCCGTGCCGAATACGGCAGCGCTGCTGCATCTCGTTCGTCTCGTCGATGCAAAGGATTCCGTATGAACCAGGCAGTCAATGTCGCACCACTATGACAAACGAATGACTGCGCGCTCACAGCGCAGCAAAGGAGACAATTCATGACTTATGCCACGCCCGCCCCCGCCTCGGGGGCGACGCCGCGCGAAAGCGACGCCATCGCCGGCGGCACGGTCGATATCGGCCGCACGCTCGACGAAGGCGCGTATTCCACGCTGCAGAAGTTCGCCGTGGTGCTGGCGGCCTTGTCGATCGTCGTCGACGGCTTCGACAGCCAGTTGATCGGCTTCGCGATTCCGGTGCTGATCAAGGAGTGGGGCATCACGCGCAATGCGTTCGCGCCCGTGGTGGCGGCGGGGCTGATCGGCATGGGCTTCGGCAGCGCATTCGCCGGCCTGCTCGCGGATCGCTTCGGGCGCCGCTGGGCCGTGGTGGGCAGCGTGCTCGTGTTCGGCACGGCGACCTGCGCGATCGGTCTCGCGCCAAACGTGGCGGCCATCGCCGCGCTGCGCTTCATTGCCGGCTTCGGCATTGGCGGCGCGCTGCCGAGTTCGACGACGATGACGGCCGAATTCACGCCCGCGCGCTTTCGCACCTTCGCGGTGACGGCAACCATCGTGTGCGTACCGCTCGGCGGCATGCTGGCGGGCATTTTCGCGGCGCAAGTGCTGCCGGTGTACGGTTGGCGCGGGCTCTTTTTCGCAGGCGGCGTGTTGCCCCTCGTGCTTGCGCTCGTGCTGCTCGTGGCGCTGCCCGAGTCGCCGCGCTTTCTCGCACGCCGTCCCAGGCGCTGGCCCGAACTCGTGCGCCTGCTCGGCCGCATGGCGCGCGAGGTTGCGCCGGACGCGGTGTTCACCGACGTGCGCGAGCAAAGCGCCGAAAAGCACGTGGGCTTCACGGCGCTCTTTCGCGACGGCCGCGCACGCGACACCCTGGCGATCTGGTGGGCATTCTTCATGTGCCTGCTCGCCGTGTACAGCGCATTCAGCTGGCTGCCCGCCATGCTGACGAGCGAAGGCCTGAGCGTCTCGCTCGCCGGTTACGGGTTGAGCGCGTACAACCTGGGCGGCGTGATCGGCGCGTTGCTGTGCGCGCTCGCCATTGCGCGCTTCGGCTCGCGCGGGCCGCTGCTGCTGTGCTGCGCGGGCGGCGCGGCGAGCGCCTGGGTGATGCTCGGCGTGGGCGCGACCCAGCACACGGGCTTGCTGATTGCGGGTCTCGGCCTGCATGGCCTGTTCGTCAACGCGGTGCAATCGACCATGTACGCGTTGTGTGCCTACGTTTACCCAACCGGCGTGCGCGCGACGGGCACGGCCTCGGCGCTGGCGTTCGGCCGTGTGGGCGCGATCCTGAGCGCGTTTGCCGGCGCGGTGGTGATTACCGCAGGCGGCGCGGCGGGCTATCTGACGATGCTCGGCGCAGCCATGGCGCTGGTGCTGATCGCGCTGGCCGTGGTGGGCCGTCATATCCCGAAGCGCGCCGGACAGCAGCACATTTGACCCATTCCTGAGACCGGCCGATGGCGCGGACCCCGCGCCATCGCGTTCGGTCGGCCAGTTCGTTCAATCAAGAGTCCTAAAAAACGGCGCGTAACAAGGCTGCGTGTCGCCTTTTCACGCGTCGAATCGAAAACAACGTCCGGCTGGCGGCGAGCCCGCTAGACCGGACCACCAGGAGAACACGGAGATCATGAAACTTCGGATCGCAGCAGGGCTGGCGTGCGCGGGCCTCAGCGCGTCGGCGTTCGCGCAGGGCAGCGTCACGCTCTACGGCATCGTCGATACCGGCATCGAATACGTTTCGCACGCGAATGCGGCGGGCGACAGCGTGGTGCGTATGCCCGGCATCACCGGCGAAATGCCCTCGCGCTGGGGTGTGCGCGGGAGCGAGGGGCTGGGCGGCGGGTGGTCCACGATTTTCGCGCTGGAGAGCGGCTTCAACATGCGCGGCGGCACCTTGAACCAGGGCGGCCGGCTGTTCGGGCGCCAGGCGTGGGTCGGCATGAGCAGCCCTTATGGCAACCTGACGTTCGGGCGCCAGTACACCATGACGTTCTGGGCGATCGCCGACGCCGATCTGCTCGGACCGGACATTTACGGCGGTACGGCCTCGTTCGACCAGTACCTGCCGAGCTCGCGCAGCGATAACACGGTCGTCTACAAGGGCAGCTACGGCGGCTTCACGCTCGGCGCGACGTGGTCGTTCGGGCGCGATTCGGCCGGCACCGGCAATTCGCCGGGCCAGGGCACCTGCGCGGGGCCCGTGCCGGGCAGTTCGCAGTCTTGCCGCGAATGGTCGGCGATGCTGCGCTACGACCGCAATGGCTACGGCGTCGCCGCTGCCTATGACGAACAACGCGGCGGCCCGGGCGCGGCGGCAAACCTCTACGACGGCACGCCGACCTTCGCGCTGACGAACCCGGGCGACACCGACGTGCGCATCCAGCTCAACGGCTACGGCCATATCGGCGCGCTGCGCATCGGCGGCGGCTGGCTGGGCAGGCGCGTCGACACGGTTTCGGCTGAAACGCCCAACGTGCATTCGGACCAGTTCTATCTCACGGCGCAGTATCCGGTGACGGCGGCCTTTATCGTCGATGGCGGCGTGTACCACATCGTCAATAGCGACCACGATACGCGCGGCACGATTGCGGCGCTGCGCAGCACGTATCAGCTTTCCAAGCGATCAGCCGTGTATCTGCAGGGCGCGTATTTGTGGAACGGCGCGAAGGCGGCCTACACCGTGAGCCAGGGCGGCGGCGGCACGACGCCCGCACCGGGGGCGGGGCAACTGGGGATCATGGCGGGTATCCGGCATAGCTTCTAGGAATGCGGCTGCCGGTGGCGGTGCAATCCCTCGCCTTGCACGCGGACCTCGCCTGAACGAGGCGAGGTCGGCGGGGCGATCAGAGACCGCTTACCGTCTTGACCGTCACCCACTGGCCGTTCTTCACCTGATAGACCGTGGACGAACCGTTCTTGAGCGAGCCATTCGCGTTGTACTCGATATGGCCGGTAATGCCGTCGAAGGCGATGCTTTGCATCTTCGTGCGATAGTCGTCGGGCTTGGTCGAATTGGCGGCCTGCATCGCCTTGATGGCGGCCCACGCTGCGTCGTAGCCGAACGGCGCATAAGAGAGCACGTCCACGCCGTACTTCTGCTTGAAGCGATCGGCGAATTTCGCGCCGACCGGCGTGCTGTCGAGCGGCCGCCCGTACTCCCACGCCATGGCGCCTTCGGACACGTCGCCTGCGAGCTTGACGAAATCCACATCCTTCACGCCGCCGCCGCCCACGTACTGCGCCTTGATGCCGAGCTGGGCCATCTGTTTCATGATGCCGGCCGCCTGCGGGTTGAGGGCGCCCACGAAAATCAGATCGGGGTTCTTGCTCTTGATGTTCGTGAGCTGCGTCTTGAAGTCCGTCGCCTGGTTCGTCGTGTACTCGCGGTCGACGATCTCGCCGCCGTGCGCCTTGACGGCCTTCACGAACTCGTCGGCTTCGCCCTGGCCAAAGGCCGTGCGGTCGTCGATGACGGCGATGCGTTTGGCCTTCGTCGTCGTGACCGCGTAGGCACCCGCGGTGCCCGCGTTTTGCGCGTCGCTCGAGATCACCATGAAGATGTTCTTGAAGCCGCGGCCGCTGATGACCGGGTTCGTGGCGGCCGGATCGATATCGGGCAGGCCCGCCTTTTCGTACAGCTCGGAAGCGGGAATGGTCGTGCCCGAGTTGAAGTGGCCGACGACGACCGAAACGCCTTCGTCCACGAGCTTTTGTGCGACCTGCACGCCCACGCGCGGGTCGGCCTGATCGTCTTCGGCGACGAGTTCGAACGAGACGGGCTGACCGTTGATCTTGACGCCTTGCGCCTTGGCGTCGTCGAGGGCCATCTTGACGCCGTTTTCCAGGTCTTTGCCGTAACTGGCGTTCGGTCCGGTGAGCGGCGCGGCAAAACCGATTTTAACGACGGTATCCGCGCGCGAGGCGAGCGGTGCAACAGCGAGAAGTGCTCCAACGGCAACTGCGATAGGGGTAAGAGTCTTCGCAAAACGCATGTTGTTTCCTTTGTCGGCAAGCATGGGTTCACTGCTGTGGCGTGCATACCGGCCGGGCTCGCCCGCGTTGTCTGCTTTGCGCGGTCGGCGGCCGGTTCACGACTCTCTTGTTCGCGTCGACTGCGGGTTGGGCTCCTCCAGAATAGGCGTGGAATCGATCGAACCGCCCCGCACGAAAGACGCCGGGGCGAGACGCTGAGAGCGACTATAGGAAGCCAATATCGCTTCGTCTTGACCGTTCACGACGGCTTCCATGCGCATTTCTGCATAGCCGGCCAAATTGGGGCAATCAGGGCAAGTACGCCCTGCTGGCGCGAAATAAGGCGTAATAGAAATGTAATCGACATGCACGCCGGCTCCGGTAAAGTCCCGCCATCACGCGCAATGCAGCACAACAATGACATCACGCCTGTCACGACGAGAATTCATCAAACTGACGATCGCGGTCGGCACGACCGTCGCGTCCATCGAAACGAGCCCTGCGGCCTTCGCGAACGCCGCACCTTGTCGGCTCACGCCTGAGCAGGAAGTCGGCCCTTACTGGATCGACGGAGACCTCGTGCGCCGGGACATCCGGGAGGGCAGGCCGGGCTTGCCGTTGACGCTCGATATCGCGCTCACCGACGCGAGAACGTGTGCGCCGCTCGTTGGCGCCGCGGTCGACATATGGCAATGCGATGCGATGGGCGTCTATTCGGGCTACACGAAGATGGAACTGCCGCCCCCGCCCGATTTCGATCCGAAGGCGCCTGGCCGCCCGCCCGCTGATTTGCCCCCTGGTCCGCCGCCCATGACGCGGCCCATGCTGCGGCCCACCGACCACCAGACTTTCCTGCGCGGCATTCAGCACACCGATCGCTCGGGCACCGTCACGTTCGAGACCATCGTGCCGGGCGTCTATCCCGGGCGCACCAACCACATTCATTTCAAGGTCCGCACGGCAAGCGCGTCGCAACCGCAGCGCACGCACGTTTCGCACGTCGGCCAGGTCTTCTTGCCGGAATCGTTGATGGTGGCGCTGATGCAACTCGATCCGTATCGCAGCCACGCGATCCAGCGGACCACGCAGAGCGAAGACCCGATATTCGTCGATCAGTCCGGCTCGTCGATGATCGCAAGCGCGCGCCCTATTGCCGGTGATGGCCGCGTGATCGGGTTGCGTGCACGCGTGAGTGCGGTGGTCGATCCCGCTGCGCAGCCTCAGCCGGTCGAACCGCTTCCGGGGTCTCCCGCGCGCTGATCATGACCGCACCGGGCGAGTGGCTGCGAAGCTGGCCCAGGAAGCGCTGATAGCCTTCTCACAGGCATCATGGGAGAAGCGATCGTGGGTGCGTTCGAGCGTGTTTTGATGCGAGCATTCGGTCGACCCGAAGGCATCCTCGGCCGGCTCGGCGGCACAGTCATGGCAAGGATGAACCAGCCGTGCGCGGCCTGGGCGATCGGCCTCCTCGGGATTCGGGAACACGACCGCGTGCTTGAAATCGGCTTTGGGCCTGGCGCGGCTATTCAGCTTCTCGCAGCAGCGGCACCCTCGGGGCATGTTGACGGCATCGATCCATCACAGGAAATGCTGGCGCAAGCCACAGCCCGGAATGCCGCTGCAATCGCCCGCGGCCGGGTCGGTCTGCGAATCGGCTCAGTGGAGCGGTTGCCATTCGAAGACAACACCTTCGACAAGGTGCTGGCCATCAACTCCATGCAGGTTTGGCCTGTTCCCTTCGGGCTCCTGAACGGCGCGAAGCGCACAGCACGACGCTCCACACCGTCCCGCGGAGAGACGGCATGCTCCCCAATCGCCCGACCTGGTCAGACGAAAAGCGCTTACGACCCGCCAAAGAATACCGGCTTCATCCCAGTCGGGCTGGCCGGATGGCCCATCTGCGAAGAGCCGTTCATTGCAGGGCCGTAGCCGCTACCCTGGCCGGCGGCGCTAGCGTCGGCGGCCGGCATGTTGGAGGGAAAGTCGACGGTATTCGCATTGGCCGGATTGAAGCCGGCTTGCTGAAGCTGGGCGATCTCGCCCTGCACTTGCGCGCGCGTCAGCCCCGCATCCGACTGCGCCAGCGATGCAACTGGCACAGCCATGACGGCGACCGCGCAAACTGTGTGGACTAACGTCTTCATAATGGCCCACCTCCGGGTTAGTGACACCGGCTGACTCGTGCTGCAAACGGCCCGCTTATCCGAACCCTGGTTCGACCCCTTGCCAGTCTTTGCAGCGCTAAAGCGTTATCGTTGTCGTCTATTCCGATCGTATGCGCGAGTGATCGTTTTGACCTCCATCATTTGATGGAGGCTCTCGAAAAGCGGCGGCGAATCGATACCCAGGGCGTTACTGCCGAGGCCTGCGGAACTGTGCCGCGAGACTGGCCAGGATGGCCAGTGTTCCCACCGTTTCCAACAAGGCGCAGAGCATGGTGTCCTCACTCATTAGCGATGCAGCAGCAGGGGCGCGTAGGTTTTCACGAAGAACGCCAGCGTGATGCAGGAGGTGACAAGCAGCGTGACGGCGCGGATGACGCGCGGCGGCGTCCGGCGCCCGATCCGGGCGCCACTGTATCCCCCGATGATTGCGCCCACGAGCATGACCAGCGTCTCCGGCCAGTGCACTGCGTTGGCCACGATGAACGCAAGTACCGCCACCATATTCGCCGCACTGACCAGCAGCGTGCGCGGCGCGTTGAGATGCTTGATGTCGGAGTTGTCGAGCAGTCCCCATATCGCAATCATCATGATCCCGACCGCGCCACCAAAGTAGCCGCCATAGACGCCGAGCATGAACTGCACAGCCAGTACCGCGTTCGCGTGAATGTGCCAGCGTGCGCGCAACGCCTCGCCAATGCGCCGCCCGAACGCGAGCGCGATGGAAGCAACCAGAAGCAGCCATGGCAGCACGAACGTGAACGCTGCCGATGACGTCCACAGCAACAGCAGCGCGCCGGCAAAGCCGCCGCAGAGCGTCGTCGCCAGCAGCGCGCGAAGCGACACGCTGCCCACCGGGCGCAGTCCGTCGCGATAGGCCCACGCGCTGGCCAGCCCACCCGGGAACAGCGCGACCGTGCTCGAAGTGTTCGCCTGAACCGGAGGCACGCCCGCGGCAATCAGCGCCGGCAAGCTGACGAACGAGCCGCCCCCTGCCAGCGCATTCATCGCGCCAGCTGCCAATCCAGCGGAAAAAACTAAAGCTATCGAGTTCATGGAAGCGATGTTAGTCGCCGCGCCGGGTTCTCACAATCTGGCATTTCCGGTGCTAGACTTCGGGAATTCCGAAGAGATGACACTTGATGCTATGCGCTTCGACTTGACGGATATGCGGCTGTTCCTGAGCGTGGTGGAATGCGGGAGCCTGACACAAGGTGCCCGCACGATGCATCTGGCGCTCGCCTCGGTGAGCGAACGCATTGCCAGCATGGAGGCGGCATTGGGTGCGCCGTTACTGGAGCGCAACCGCCGTGGCGTGCGCACGACCGCTGCAGGCGACGCGCTGGTTCGCCATGCCCGTTCGATTTTGGGCCAGGTCGAAATGATGCGTGGCGAACTGCGAACCTACGCAACGGGCTTGAAAGGCCGCATCAGGCTGCTATCCAACACCGCCGCCATGGCGGCGTTCCTGCCGCCGCAGCTTTGCCGATTTCTGGCCGCGCATCGCGACCTGTCGATCGACCTGGACGAGCGGCCCAGTGCGGAGATCGTCCAGACTCTCGTGGACAGGCGCGCAGATCTCGGCGTCGTTGCGGACATAACGGACCTCGGCACGCTGCAGACGCATCTGATCGCCCGTGACCAGCTCGTCGTGGTCGTCGGCCAGTCGCATCGTTTCGCCCAGCAAGCGGACGTCGCCTTTGCCGATATCCTCTGTGAGCCCATCGTGGGCGTGGCAGACACGGCGCTCGAAACCCATCTCGCGGAACGTGCGTCGCGCCTGGGACGCCAGCTCGACTACCGCATTCAGTTGCGCAACATCGAACATGTGGCCATGCACGTCGAAGCCGGGATCGGCATTTCGATCCTTTCCGCTGGGCTCGCCGGGAAACTCTGCAGCGACGTGGTGGTGCTGCCGCTGGCGGAGGCCTGGGCGACGCGGCGGCTCTATCTCTGTGCGCGCGACTTCGCCGCCCTCACTCCGCACGCGGGCCTGCTCGCGCAGCAATTGCGGCAGGGCGCGCCGTAGACACGATGCATCGAGAGGACTCGCCGCGCGGCGCCCCCTGTTGCCATTCACTCGACCACGAGCGCCGATTTCAACCCAACCACAGACCACCCATTGAAAACCCTTCGACCGCCAAGCGACTGCGCGTCTGGCCCAGCCAGGCGCATCGTCGCGCCGCTTCCGTCAGCGTGGCGTCGTGCCGTTTCCATTCGAGTTCGTCGAGAATCGCGTGCTGACTCTCTTCCTTCCAGTGATAAAGAAAGACATTCCTGAACAGTTCGGATAGCTGATCGTCTGCATGAATGCTCTGTCGGTAGTGAATCTGCGTGAAGAGTTCGATATGCAGCGTCATCGCCTGCACCGCCCAGGTCTTTTGCCGAGAACCACGGCGGCAATCGCGTCAGGATCGACGTCGAAGCGATAACCGGGAGGCAGCGTTTCGCCGATCATACTTTCGATGCGTCGAAAGAGCGCCTGGTGTTTGAGTTCTTCATCGCTGAAGCGCACGAGCCTTTCGAGCGCCACCTGATCACCCAGCCAGCAGTCGCGGCTCACCTTGACTCATTGATGCACACTTCGAACCAGACGAAGTTATCGTGACCGGACTGCGTTTCGAAAGATGCGTCACTGATCCGGCAATGCCACAGCATCACTCGTACGTTCCAGGTGCTGCGCTGATGCGGCCACGCCGCTCGTCTTTTCTTTGCTCTTGCGCCAGCCTGCGGGCGGCATGCCGAATTCACGTCTGAACGCACGGTTGAACGCGGCCTCCGATTCATAGCCGATCTGTTCCGCAACCGCGGTGAGCGGCTTGCCACCAGTCAGAAGTTCGTGCGCCGCAATCTGCATGCGCCATCTCGCGAGGTATTGCATGGGCGGCGGATGTACCCCCCGATCATTGCGCTCGAAGCTGCCGCCGGATCGACGTTCGACTGAAGGGCGGATAGTGGTCGGATTCTGCCCTTTATCATGCGAGGCACTCCCGAGACGATCTGGCCCGATTCGGGGATTACGAAATCGCAGACACGCGATGATGCGTGGTCAGGCGAGCACAACCTCGGCAAGGAACGTCGCGAAGTAGTCGTCGTCCAGCCATCCTGAAACGTGCTTTGACGCTTCGATGCGCTGGATTTCGCTCTGTCCTTTATCCGTCAGGACGGCGATCCGCAATGTGGGGAGATACTTCGTGCTGGGGGGAGGTTTCTGGTCTACGGTCTGGATCAAACCCTGCGCGCGAAGCAACGTGAAGATTGCCGGTCGCTTGTGCCACGGTATTTGTCGATGCAAAGCAAGTCGAAGAGCTTCTAGTACAGCGCCATTTTTGAATTCCATGAGGATCCTTCTGGTGTTCGACTGAAACGTCCTGCTGGCTCTGGGTACCTACAGTAGCACATGAAGCGGTTCTGTACGATGACACACCAATACGGAACCTTTCATGTCCAGCGATGATGCCGGCGCGGCGCGCGGCACCGCTACGTTATTCAGCGGTGTTCACAGCGATCTTCTTGACCATCGAATCTGCGCGGTAACCGCTAAAATTGCGGTTTTAGCCCGGAATACGCCAATGTCTTTTGCCTCGCTTGGCCTGATCGAACCCTTGCTGCGTAACGTGCAAGACCTCAATTACCAGACACCTACGCCGGTGCAGGCCAAGGCGATTCCTGCCGTGCTCAGTGGCAAGGACGTCATGGCTGGGGCGCAGACCGGCACTGGCAAAACGGCGGGTTTTGCGCTGCCGCTGCTGCAACGGCTGGTGCAGCACGGCCCGGCGGTGTCCAGCAACCGCGCGCGTGTCCTGGTGCTGGTGCCCACGCGTGAACTGGCTGAGCAAGTGCTGCAAAGCTTTATCGCTTACGGCAAAGGCCTCGACTTGCGATTGCTGGCAGCCTACGGCGGCGTGAGTATCAACCCGCAGATGATGAAACTGCGCAAAGGCGTGGATGTGCTCGTTGCCACGCCGGGCCGTTTGCTGGATCTCAATCGCCAGAACGCCGTGCAGTTTGACCAGGTACAAACGCTGGTGCTGGACGAAGCCGACCGCATGCTGGATCTGGGCTTTGCGCGCGAACTCAACGCCGTCTTTGCTGCGTTGCCGGCTCAGCGCCAGACCCTGCTGTTCTCCGCCACGTTTACCGACGATATCCGCGCCATGGCGGCAGGCATTCTGCGCAGCCCGGTCAATATCAGCGTCAGCCCGCCCAATGCCACGGCCAGCAAGATCAAGCAGTGGGTGGTGCCGGTGGATAAAAGGAACAAGCCTGACCTCTTCATGCACCTCGTGGCCGAGAACAACTGGGAGCACGCGCTGGTGTTCGTCAAAACCCGCAGTGGCGTCGATTATCTGGCGGCCATGCTGGACGAAGCGGGCTATGCGGTGGACACCATCCACGGCGATAAACCGCAACCCGCGCGCCTGCGTGCGCTGGAGCGCTTCAAGTCGGGCGAAGTCAATATGCTGGTGGCCACCGATGTGGCTGCACGCGGGCTCGATATCGACGACCTGCCGCTGGTGATCAACGTCGATCTGCCGATCGTGGCGCAAGACTACGTGCACCGTATTGGCCGTACCGGCCGCGCGGGCGCCAGCGGCGTGGCGGTGTCGCTCGTGTGTGCCGATGAAGCGCCGCAACTGGCCGCGATTGAAGCGCTGATCCGGCAAACGCTGCCCCGTGAAGAAGAGCCGGGTTTTGAAGCCGAACACCGCGTGCCGCAAACCAGCGCGACTGGCCAGCTCATCAAGAAACCCAAAAAGCCCAAGAAGCCCAAAGTGCCGCAAGCTGCGCCGGGCGCCATGCAGGTGCCCAGCAAAAAACCGCTCCCGCAGAGTGGCGAAAACAAGCGCAAGCCTGCGGCGCAGCGCGTTGTTGCCGCGGGTAAGGACACAAGTTTCACGAGCGGTAGCCCATTCAGTGTGCAGAAGCCGCGCAGCAAACCCGCCACCAAGCCAGCTGCGGGTTCACGCAAGCCGGCTGGCAAACCCGCTGGTGGCCGCGGTAAACGCCAACCCTGATCCGTTGGGATGAGCAACGCCGGCACAACCGGGCTCAGCGCGGCCAATGCCTGCGAGAGACGACAGCGAAGCTTACGGCGATCGCACCTGTCGCCGCGCGAAGCGGT
The DNA here is from genome assembly GCF_040965695.1 of Paraburkholderia sp. BR10937. Taxonomy (NCBI): domain Bacteria; kingdom Pseudomonadati; phylum Pseudomonadota; class Betaproteobacteria; order Burkholderiales; family Burkholderiaceae; genus Paraburkholderia; species Paraburkholderia sp. BR10937. The sequence goes on along the minus strand of NZ_JBFRCL010000004.1, from coordinate 149,812 downwards.
GCCTCGTGCGTCACGTCGCCGAAGCGAGAACGGCGACTGCGCCCTTTGCGCGAATCGGAGTTGCTGATCAGGGGCGTATTGGATTCGCTGTCGACAGCCGTTTTGCCGTCGGCTTCGGATTCAGGGGCCGCCTGGGGGCCGTTAGCCGGCAAGGTTCGAATTGGCATTGCGGATGATTCTCGAGAAGGACATGTCCATATTGAACTCCCCGCCAATCGATCAGTAAAATGAATGTTCTTACCAGTACGATTACTTTTCCGAATGGAACTGAAATTACTGAGGACGTTTCTGACGGTTACCGAACTGCGCCATTTCAGCCGCGCGGCGGATGCGCTGCACATGAGTCAGCCGGCACTCAGCAAGCAGATCGGCGCATTGGAGGCGAGCCTCGGTGGCAGGCTGTTCGAACGCGGTCGGCACGGCGCGCAGCTCACGCCATTTGGCGAGACGTTCCTGTCCGATGCACAGGCGCTCGTACGCGACGCCGATGAAATCCTGTTGCGCGCGCGAGAAGCGAGCAGCGGCCGGCACGGCCATCTGCGCCTCGGGATCTGCCTGTCCGTACTGACAATTGTGCCGAAGCTCATCGCCGATTTTCGGGAGCAGCATCCCGCCGTCACCGTCACCCTGAGCGACCTCTCTTCCGCCGAGCAAACGCGCCGTCTTCTGGCGGGCAAGCTGGATGCCGGTTTCCTTCGCTTGCCCGCCGCGGATGGTCTCTCGTCGTTCAAAGTCGTAGACGAGGGACTTGCACTCGCATTGCCGCCGCACCTTCGGTACACACGCCTTCCGGCGAATCTCGACGCGCTCAATGAAACCGGCTTCATCTCGCTAGTGCGTGCACGCGGGCCGGGGCTCGCTGCACAGATCGACCGATGGTGCATCGAGCACCGCTTCGTGCCGAAGGTGACGCAGCAGGCCGAGGACATCCAGTCGGTCCTGACTTCGGTCGCCGCGGGAGTGGGCATTGCGTTCATTCCGTCTCGTGCACGACACCTGCTGCGGGATGCTACGGTACTGCCGCTTCATGGCAAGAACGCGAAGTGGCGCGTGGGACTCGCATGGCCTTCCATGCGCGAAGATCCGGTGACGGCGCGCTTTGTTGCGTTCTTGCGCGCCGCAATGAAAGGCGCGTAGTGGCTGCGCCGCCGTTCTCAGAACTTGTGTACCAGGCCGACCCCAATGCCGCGCGTGTCGCTGCCGGGAGCGACCGTCAAGCCCGAATACGCGGTGCCGGAGAGCGTGTATTGCGCCTGATTCCGGTTCTGGAGAAAGCCGGCCGCGGTATAGAGTTCGGTCGCTTTGGACAGCGAGTACTCGAACAGCAGGCCTAACTGCTGCGCGTTGTTGCTCTTGCCGGTGCGATCGTGCAGGTAACCGTACATCAGCGACACCAGTATGGAAGAGAAAAATTTGCGAATGGTTGTGCAAAAAACGTCTGACTGAGAGCAGTGTCGTCGCCGTCTTACAGGGTTTTTGCACGGCCTATGGCCGATTCTCGGCAACCACGGTTTCGAATTCCACCCGATAGCGCCGTGCAAGTGCGGATGCGGTTTCGCGCAGTGATTCGCAATCGGTCGCCAGTGCATTGGCAACCGCATCGGCAAGATTGCCCGGATTCACAACGCCCGCGAGACCCGCTGCTTCCCATGTCCGCACATAAGCCGCATGCTTGCTTGCCTCGAGAGAATGATCAGGATGACTGATATTGACGCGAGGCAGCGCGTACGCCATTGCAACGATGCGACCATGCAGGCTGCTGCCGCAATAGATGCGGCTTCCGGCAATCAGCGCACAGATGTCCCAGACGTTCAGCGAGGCAAACACGCGAACGCGAGCCGCGCGCAGTCGAGCCGCGAGCCGCTCGTACACCGCGAGGTCGTCATGCCAGGGAGCGGCGCCCGCGCGAAACAGCACAATACCCAGGTCGTGCCGCTGCGCCGCGAGTTCGAGCTGGGTGGCGAGCGTATCGAGCGTGGCATCGTCGCCGAAGTCAGCGCTGAATTGCACGGCTGCATAACCGCGCGGGAACGCCTGCCGCACGTCGCGCATTGCGAGGGCCGTGGCGTGCCGGCGTATTGCCGTGCCGAACAGGACCGCCGTCATCGTGGCGGGGTCCGGTATCAGGCGGGCTGCGATGCCCCGTTGCGCGAGCAGCGCCTGGGTTCGACGGTCGCGCACGCTCACCACGTCCGCGGATTGCAGCGCGGCGAGCACATCGGCGCCCAACTGCGCATTGCGCGCATCGAGCTCGACGCCGCCCACCGCGTTGAACGAGAGATGCTGCACGCGCACGCCCGGCAACGCGGACTTCGAAAGCACATACGGCGCGAGCGACGCCACGCCGACATGCCGGTGCGCCCACGCGCGCCCGTTACGCAGCCATGCATCCTCGGCGGCAATGAGCGCCGGCGCGCGCTGCGGCGGTGCGAGCATCACGGCGGCCTCCCACGCATTGCAGGTCAGCAACTCGCCGCCTGCGTGGATCACGTTCACCGGGCGGCCGCGCGCGACAGCGGCGATACGCGCGAGTGCGACCGTGGCTGGCCCGCCATCCCCACGCGGATCGCGCGCGGCGAGCCCGGCGAACAGCAGTTCGCGGCGTGGCAGCATGCGCGCCGCCACTAGCGCGATTAGCAGGTCGCCGAAGTTGTGCCGGTCGAACGCGCCGAAGATCACCGTGGGCGTGGAAGCCATGCGGGCCTCAGGTCGTACTTCGGTTCAATATCCGCCAGTCCCATTTTCCGAATCATACGGCGCCGCAGCATAAAGTGGGGCCGCAAGTCAGGCCGCAACGTGCCGCTTCGCCATACTGACATAAGGAAACCTTAAGCATTCTCGGGGAAACTGTCGGCCTTGCCGACGTGTGTTTCCTGCGTATGAGAACGGTCTACTCCGAACTGAAGAGCGCGCGACTGCGCCCTACATCCAGCCGCGTGGCCGTGCTGAAGGTATTTCATGACGCGCCGCACGAGCATCTAACGGCCGACCAGGTCTTTCGCCGCATCGCAAAAGATGTGGAGCAATGCAGCCTGGCGAGCGTGTATCGCGCGCTTGCGCAGCTGATGGAATCGTCGCTGCTCGACAGCACGTGGGTTGGTGAAACGCGCGTGGTGTACGAGCTTGGGCGTGGCGCGCCGCATGCGCACCTCGTGTGCGAGAGCTGCAAGACCGTGGTGGACATCGACGAGCCGATGCTGCAGGAACAGCACGCCGCCATCGCGGCGGCGAAACGCTTTCGCTATACGCATTCGAGTCTCGTCGTTTTCGGGCTTTGCGCCCAGTGCGCCGCGGCTTCGTCGTAAACTGGCGCATGGCCGGCGCAAGATTCAGAGCGTGACGACCACCTTTCCGAACTGCTCGTTCGACTCCAGAAAGCGGTGCGCCTCGACGATCTGCTCGAAGGGGAACGTCCTCGCTATGACGGGCCGTAGTGCCTCCGCTTTCAAGCCGTCCAGAATGAAGGTTTTGGCGCGCTCCAGCCAGTCAGGATTGCCAATTACCTCATGGACGAGGTAGCCACGCAACGTCAGCGTTTTGCCCAGCACTGCGGGCAAGGGAAAGGGCGTGGGCTCGCGGCTCAGGCCGCCGTATTCGATCAGTATGCCGCCGCGCGACATCGAAGCCGTGAGCGGCTCGAACAATGAACCGCCGATTGCGTCGAGCACGACGCGCGCGCCTTCGTTGCCCGTGATGCCGGCGAGCCGGGCGGCCACGTCTTCTTCGCTAGTGGCGATCACGTGAGCGGCGCCGGCGTCGAGCAAGGCGCGCCGCTTGGCGGCAGTCCGCGTGATGGCGACCGGCGTCGCGCCGGAGCGGTTCGCGATCTGGATCGCGGCCAGTCCAACGCTGCTCGATGCCGCGGTGATGACCACGACTTCGCCGCGCTGAAGCCCGGCGATCTCCACGAGCGCGCCATAGGCAGTGAGATACGCCATCCAGAGCGCCGCTGCCTGTTCCCAAGCCAGTGAAGGCGGATGCCGCACCACGAATTGCGCGGGGAAATTCACGCGCTCGCCGTGAACGGGCCAACGCGCCATCGAGATCGGCGGAATGAAACTCACCGCGTCGCCGGGCGCGAGCGCCAGGACGCCTTCGCCAACGGCATCCACCACGCCAGCCGCCTCCAGCCCGATCCCCGACGGCAGCGCGGGCGTTTCGATATAGGTGCCCGCGCGCATGAGCGCTTCCGCGCGATTGAGTCCGAGCGCCTTGACCCGTATCGCGACCTCGCCGGGGCCGGGCGGCGCAAGCTCGACTTCTTCGATGCGCAACACTTCGGGGCCCCCATGCCGATGAAAACGAACCGCGCGTGCCATATGCCGACTCCTGAATGATTGGAACGAATCCACTGTACCTACGCAGGAATCAGCGATAAATTGCAAATCGACATCGACACTCGTAACGGATCGTTTCGAATATGGACCGCTTGACCAGCATGCAAGTGTTCGTGAAGGCCGTGGATCTGGGGTCGTTTGCGGCGGCTGCCGAGGCGCTGGACCTATCCGCGCCGATGGTTGGCAAACATGTGCAATGGCTCGAGGCGCGTCTTGCCGTGCGGCTCATCAACCGGACCACGCGGCGCCAGAGCGTGACGGAGTTCGGCCGCGCCTACTACGAGCGCTGCAAGCTGATCCTCGCGGAAGCCGATGCCGCCGACGCCCTCGCCGCCGACCAGCTCGGCGAGCCGCGCGGACGCTTGCGCATCACCATGCCGGTGCATTTCGGGCGGCATTGCGCGATGCCTGTGCTCATGCGTTTCGCGCGCCGCTATCCGGGTATCGAACTCGATCTTTCGATGAACGATCGCTTCGTCGATCTGGCCGACGACGGCTACGACCTCGCGATCCGTACCGGAGCGCTGGAGGACAGCGCCGACCTCGTCGCGCGCCGCGTGGCGCGGCAGCGCATGACGGTGTGTGCGTCGCCCGCATGGCTGGCGGCGCATCGGAGGCCCGCAACGCTCGACGATCTCGCCCAGCATGAAGCGATCATGTATCGCCGCTCGGGCCGTGTGCCGCCGTGGCGCTTTACCGGCGAGGACGAGGGCGAGCCGCCCGTCGAGATCACGCCGCCCAGCCGCTTTCGTCTGGACGATCTTGCCGCGATCGCCGACGCCGTCGCGGCGGCCGAAGGGCTCGGATGGCTGCCGTTCTGGCTCGTGCGCGAGCGGGTTCGCGAAGGCGCGCTGGTGGAGTTGTTGCCTGCGCAACGGAGCTTTCTCTACGACGCGTATGCGATATGGCTGCGCACGCCGCACGTGCCGATGCGAGTGCGGCTGGCCGTGGAGGAGCTGGCGCAGGCGTTGCCGGAGATGATGGAGTGAGAATGAGCGAGTCGCCCTAGCTTTTCTCCGCGGGCGCCGTTGCCGCCTGGACGATGCCGCGCGCCGCTTGCTCGATCATCACCACGTCGAACGCGAGCAGCAACATGCGATAGCCGGCGGCGCGCTTCCTCTGCGCCGTTTGCGCATCGAGCGCCACGCCGCCCAGCGGCGTGCCCGCGCGCTTCACCTTCTCCTCGGCCTCGTGCACGAGCGCCTGCACGTCAGGGTGATCGAACTGGCCCGGCACGCCAAGGCTCATCGAAAGATCGAACGAGGCGATCGCCGCCACGTCGATGCCGGGTACCGCGAGGATCTCATCGAGCTGCTCGACGGATTGTGCGTCCTCGATCGTGACGATGTTCAGCAGTTCCGAATCCGCGACGCGAATGTAATCGGGGCCGCTCACGCCCCAGCGCGCGGCGGCGAGCGAAGGCGCGAAGCCGCGCGAGCCGTTGGGCGGATAGCGCAGCGACTCGCTCGCCTTGCGCGCGAGTTCGGGCGTCGCAATCATCGGGAAGTTGATGCCCATGGCGCCCGTTTCCAGTGCGGTCTTGACGAGCCAGGGCTCGGTCCACGGAATCCGCACGATGGGCGTGACCAGCGTGCCGCGCGTGGCGGCCACCATGGCGTGGAGGCTTTGCATGTCGATGGGGCCGTGCTCCATGTCGAAGATCAGCACGTCCACGCCGCTCGCCGCGAGTACCTGCACGAGCCCCACGCTCGGCAGCTCGACCATGAATGCGGTCAGGTTTGCGCCGGCCGCGAGTTTGGCCTTGGCGCGATTGTGGCGGGCGGGCAGGGCGGACATGTCGTTCTCCAGGAGCCAAGGCGGCGTGAAGTTCGTGCCGAACTCCGTACGTTTTCCATCCTGATCGAGGATGCGCGCGTTGCCCGATTTTCTCCAGCGACGGTTCGCCGAGGTCTTTCGAAGGCTTGGCAGCGTTTTCGCCCCCACCTGCTTCGTGCCTGTTCGCGCAAGCAGCTTGAGCGCATCCCCGCCCCATACCGGCTAACATGATATCCCGCCTGCAGTCTCGCGCTGACTCGCAACGACCTGCGCGGCGAACTAACCGGAATACAGGAGCGAAAGAAAATGCTTTTCCGCAAGACGATATTGGCCGTAGCCGCATTCAGCGCCGTGCTGGCCAGTGCCAGCGCGAATGCCCAGATCGCGGGCGCGCAGCCCTTGAGCGTTTCGGTCGAGCAGTCGCAGGCGCTGCTCGAAGGCTGGAGCGTGAAGAAGAGCGTCCTCGGCAAGCCCGTTTATAACGACGACAACGTGAAGATCGGCACTGTGCGCGACCTGATCGTGGCACCGGACGGCTCGGTTTCCGCGGCCATCGTTTCGGCGGGCGGTTTCCTCGGCGTCGGCTCGCACGACGTGGCCGTGCCCATCGCTTCGCTCGACGTGCGCCAGGGCAATCTCTATCTGCCCGGCGCAACCAAGGAAGCGCTGAAGGCCACGCCTGCCTTCCAATATGCGAAGGTCGAGTCGCCGCCGAAGCCGAAGAAGGTCGAGAAGCAGCAGTAAGCTAGAGCCGTCGCGTTTCAGCAGCCGCACTTCCAGTCCGGCTGCTGCAACGCCATGCCGTGCAGGCCGCGATATTCGGCGACAGGCGGCGAAGACCAGCCTTCCAGCAGCGCCGGCGCCAGCCGGTAGATCTCGATGCCGAGCGGCCGGCAGACTTCCAGCGGGTCGCGTGCATCGGGTCCCCACATCGGCAGTGAAAGGTCGCCGCCGGGGCAGGTGGAAAGCGCGCACAACAGGTCGATCTCGGCGAAAAACTCGAGATAGTCGCCCTTCTTCGCCGGGCAGGCCTTCATGAAATACTTGTCCTCCAGATTCAGGCCCGTGCACTGGAACACGTTGAGCACGTCGTGCACGTCGTATTCGGTGAGCCCGTACGGCGCGATCGCGCGCGTGAGGTTCGAGTGACAGTGGAAATGAAAGTCCTCGCCGGTCAGCATGCGGTTCACGTAGGGGTCGCAGCGTGTGCCGAGCAGGTCGTGAACGCGCCCGCCGTGCTCGTCCACGCCGTAGTCGGCGAGGCTGTCGTCGGTGATGGTAACGAGCGGGCGCAGGAAGGGCAGCGTCGACCACAGACGGTCGAAAGTGCTCACGTGTGCTTGCTGGAGCTGGCGCGTGCGCGAAGCCCACATGCGTTCGCGCGGATCGTGCCGGTTCCACAGATTGAGGTCTGCCACCTGTGGGCCTTCGATGGTCACGATGCGGAACACGTGTCCCGCGGGCACACTCCAGGCTTGCCCCGAGCGTATCGGCACGACGATCGATTCGATTAGCTCGCGCTGATCTTTCTCTTCGGCGATGCGGCGGTAAAAGGGCTTGTTCACGTCGAGCGCGGAGCCCTTGGTCGACTGGTAGGCGGCGGGATAATTCAGCATTGCCTCGTACTCCTGTATGAAACGACCTGTGCCCGCATTCGCGATGCCGATGGCGCTCAGCGCAGCGTTAGCGGGATGTCTGCTGGGGAGTATAGGAATCGCGCAACGGTAAGCCAAAGATTGTTCAACGATCGCAATATTGGGGATTCGCGGACTTTTTGGCGTGTTCGGGGCTACCCGCCCGTGCGGTGCCTTCGTGTACAGTTCGCTTACTCCATGACCGCGGCGCCGGCTTCCGAGGCGAGCGCAGCCCAACGAGACGCGACGGTACATGATCAGACTGGAAGACCTCGTCATCTTTATCAGTGCGGCGGACAACGGCAGCCTCTCGGCCGCCGCGCGCCAACTCGATCTCACGCCCGCCGTGGCGAGCGCGGGCCTCAAGCGCCTCGAAACCGAACTCGGCACGCGCTTGCTCGCACGCTCCACGCGCAGCCTGCGCCTCACGCCGGACGGCGAGCGCTACCTCGAATACGCGCGCGGCGTCATGGAGCAGGTGGAGGCGGGCCAGAACGCCGTGGCGCATGGGCGCAAGATGATCGGCGGCACGGTGTCGCTGTCGATTCCCTCCGACCTCGGGCGCAACGTGCTCGCGCGCTGGCTCGACGAGTTTCAGGCGCAGCATCCTGCGGTGTCGTTCCAGGTGCACATTGGCGACCACGTGACCGACATGTTCCGGTCGCCGGTTGCCGTGGCGGTTCGCTACGGCGTGCCCGAAGATTCCACCCTCGTCGCGCTGCCGCTCGCGCCCGACAACCGGCGCGTGCTGTGCGCCGCGCCCGGCTATTTCGCGCGTCACGGCAAACCCGCGACGCCTGCCGATCTCTCGCGCCACAACTGTCTGCGCTTCGCGCTGAGCGACACGCTGCACGACCGCTGGACCTTCTACCGCGGCGACGAAGCGAGCGTCGTGAACGTGCAGGGCAACCGCAGCAGCGACGACGGCGAACTCGTGCGCCGCTGGGCCGTGGCGGGGCATGGCCTGGCGTACAAGTCGCGTCTGGACGTGCTCGCCGATATCCAGGCGGGGCGCCTCGAAACCGCGCTCGACGCGTTTCAGGGCGAAGGCGCGCCGCTGCATCTCGTCTGCGCGCACCGCACGATGCTCTCGCCGACCGTCAACGCACTGCGCGATTGGCTGCGCGGTCGCATTGCCGCGTATCTCGCCTGATATTTGAATCCGCGGTCAGTCCGCTCGCTGTTCGGTACCGGGCCCGATCGCCCCCTCGATCTTCAAAGCGGCGTTGAAGCTGAATTCGCCGTTTGCCCCTATGCGCGCCGGGCGCGCTGGCCGATTATTCGTACGAAGACGAACGGCACGGAGGCTCGGATGATCGTCGCGATAGGCCGCTTTTACCTGCGAGCCGACAAGATTTCGCGTTTCGAGGCGGCGTGGCTGCGCGTATGCCCGCTGCTCACGAACAAGCCGGGTTATCGCGGGCATCGCCTCGGACCGCAGTGCGAAGACGAAGGCTGCTACGTGCTGGAAGTGGAATGGGACTCGCTCGACGCGCAGAGCGCGTTCATGATGCACGGCGATTTCCAGACCTTTCTGCACACGCTGTGGCCGTACTTCTCGGCCGACCCCGACCTCTATCACTTCGAGCCGCTCGTTCAACAAAGCCGGTTTCCCGCAATTTGACTGTCTGGAGGTATTCACGATGAAAGCGACTGGTTATTACCGCAATCTCCCCATCAGCGACGCCGAATCGCTGATCGATCTCGAACTCCCCGAGCCGCAGCCGGGCCCGCAGGATCTGCTCGTCGAAGTGCACGCGGTGTCGGTGAACCCGGTCGACGTGAAGGTGCGCGCGAACAAGGCGCCCGAAAACGGCGAGCCGAAAGTGATCGGCTGGGACGCGAGCGGCGTCGTGCGCGCCGTGGGCCGGGAGGTGACGCTCTTCAAGCCGGGCGACCGGGTGTGGTATGCGGGCTCGCTGCTGCGCCCGGGCACCAACAGCGAATTGCACGTAGTGGACGAGCGCATCGTGGGCCGCATGCCGCAAAGTCTCAACTTCGCCGAGGCGGCTGCGTTGCCGCTCACCTCCATCACGGCGTGGGAGTTGCTGTTCGACCGCCTCAAGGTGCCCGAGGGCACGGCGCCTTCCGGCGACTCGCTGCTCGTGATCGGCGCGGCGGGCGGCGTGGGCTCGATTCTCGTGCAGTTGGCGCGCAGGCTCACGGGCCTCACGGTGATCGGCACGGCGTCGCGGCCTGAAACGTCGAAGTGGGTGAGCGAGCTGGGCGCGCATCACGTCATCGATCATACGAAGCCGCTTTCGCAGGAGCTCAAGCGTATCGGCATGGAAGGCGTGGACTATATCGCGAGCCTGAATCAGACCGACCGTCACTTCGATGAGATCGTCGCCTCGATCAATCCGCAGGGACATTTCGCGCTGATCGACGACCCGGAGCTGTTCGACTTCCGCAAGCTCAAGATGAAGAGCGTGGCCCTGCATTGGGAATTCATGTTTACGCGCTCGATGTTCGGGACGAAAGACCAGATTCGCCAGCATGATCTGCTCGACCGCATGGCTTCGCTCATCGACGAGGGCGTGTTGCGCACGACCCTCAACGAGAGCTTCGGGACCATCAATGCGGCGAACCTGCGTCGGGCGCACGAGCTCGTGGAGACCAACCGCTCGCGCGGCAAGCTCGTGCTCGAAGGGTTTTAAATCGCACCGTCCGTCACACGAACACGCCGTCGATCTCCGGGTCGATGGCGAGCGCCGGCAGCAATTGCGTGAGCGGACTGCACGGCTCGACGGCAAGCTATGCCGTCGAGCGTGAGCGCATCAGCGTGAAGTGTCGGGGCGCTTCCAGTGCGCGTTGGCGTGCTTGTCCGTAATGCGGACCTTCGCCAGCAGCGGCTTATAGCCTCTCAGGACGATCTCGCTGATCGCGAGAAGCTCGGAGCGAAAGATGTTCTCGGCGAATTTGCTGCCGTCCGCGAACTCCAGGGCGTAGCCATCGATTGGCCCCCATTGGCCTCTCGGTAACGGTTCGATATAGACGTCCATCATCAGTCTCCATTGATTAACAAGCGAATAAGAAGCGTCACTGGATTCAGTCTATCGCAGTGAAAGACGCCTTCCCCGCAGGTTTTTTGCGCCGCAATTTCCTTGTCGTTCAATGGTTTACGCGATGTCTTTCACGATAAGAGAAGGTGTCCTTCCATGTGCAATTGCTGGCCTGCATCGGGAAATGCGGAATTTGCACACACCGGGCGCGCATTGCACGATATGAAAGCGCGAGCATGCATTCACAATTCACTCCTCTTCGCGCGGCGCCGGTTCGCCGAGATCGATCTCGTCCATGCCCTTGTTCAGTTGATTGAGGAAGTGCACGAGCGAAACCTTGTCGTCGAAGCGAAAGCTTGCGAGCGCCTGGCGATAGAACTCGTAGATCTTCGGCTGCAGGCTCTCCCAGAACACCTTGCCCTGGTCCGTGAGCACGACTTTTTTCGCGCGCCGGTCCACGGTGTCTGCCACGCGCAGCACATGCTCGTCGCGCTCCAGGCGCTTGAGCACGCCGTCGAGACTCTGGCGGCTCACCACGAGATAGTCGGCCAGTTCGGAAAACGACATGCCCCCTGCCACCTGCGGTCGCGACAGCGCGCCGAGCACCGACCACTGCACGGTCGTGATGCCGAGCGCCTTGGTCGTCTGCCGGTCGAGCGTGTTGCCCGCCTGGAACAGCCGGAAGAACAAGCGGTTGTGAATCGACGAGACGGATTGGTCGTACGAAGGGTCGTTCTGGGTCATGGGCGCCTTTCGGTCGCCGCGCGAGTGCGGCGGGCAATGAGACAAATACCTGATACGAAAATAATGAAGGGAAGTGGGCGCGCCGTTCATTTGGGCAATACCCCTCCTCGTACCCTCAATATATATCATGATGTTGACGTAATTAGGGGCCTCGCCTAGAGTGTGGAAACGACGTACGAGAATATCAAGAGACATCCCATGGCGAGCTACGACCGGCTTTTGACCCCGCTTCGCGTTGGCGCGACGCTGCTACCCAACCGCATGGTGATGGGCGCGATGCACACGCGGCTCGAAACGCTCGACCGTCCGCATGAGCGCCTCGCCGCGTTCTATGCGGCGCGCGCGGCCGGCGAGATCGGCCTGATTCTGAGCGGCGGGTTCTCGCCGAACGCCGAAGGCGTGATGGAGGCGGGTGGCCCGCTCTTCAATCGCGCGGAGCAGGTCGACGAGCATCGCGCCGTGACGCGCGCGGTTCACGAGGCGGGCGGCAAGATCGTGCTGCAGATCCTGCACGCGGGCCGTTATGCGAAGGTGCCGGAGTGCGTGGGGCCCACGGCCGCCAAGGCGAGAATCAACGCGTACGCGCCTCGCGCGCTCAGTACTCAGGAAGTGCGCGCCACCATCGATGACTTCGCCCGCACGGCGGCGCTGGCGGTCCAGGCCGGCTACGACGGCGTGGAGATCATGGGCTCGGAAGGCTATCTCATCAACGAGTTCACGGCCGCCGTCACCAACGCGCGCGACGACGAATTCGGCGGCGACTTCGCAGGCCGCATCCGCTTTGCGCTCGAGATCGTGCGCGCCGTGCGCGCGCAAATGGGCCGCGAGCCGATGCTGATCTACCGCATCTCTTCCATCGACCTCGTGGATGGCGGCATGAGCGGCGCCGAGATCGCGGCGTTCGCGAAGGAGATCGAAGCGGCCGGCGCGGACCTCATCAACACGGGCATGGGCTGGCACGAATCGGCGGTGCCAACCATCGCGGCATGCGTGCCGCGCGCGGCCTGGCGCGACGCGATTCGCAACGTCAAACAGGCGGTGTCGATTCCGGTGATGGCGTCGAACCGCATCAACACGCCCGAAGTCGCGGAAGAACTGCTCGCCTCCGGTGTGGCCGATCTCGTTTCGATGGCGCGCCCGCTGCTCGCCGACCCGGACTTCGCGAAGAAGACGCGGCTTGGCGTGGCCGACGAAATCAACACCTGCATCGGCTGCAATCAGGCCTGCCTCGACCGCATCTTCACGGAACGCACCGCGACCTGCCTCGTCAATCCGCGCGCGGGGCGCGAGATCGAGTTCGCGGCGGCCAAGGCCTTGCAGCCCAAACGTATCGCGGTCGTGGGCGGCGGACCGGCCGGCATGGCGTTCGCGATCAACGCCGCCGAACGTGGCCATACGCTCACGCTGTTCGAAGCGCATGCGCGGCTGGGCGGCCAGTTGAATCTGGCGAAGGTCGTGCCCGGTAAAGCCGAGTTTCACGAGATGCTGCGCTATTTCGAGGTGCGGCTAAAGCGGCTTGGCGTGACATTGCGGCTCGGGCAGGCCGCAACGGCCGATGAACTCGCCAGCGACGCGTTCGACGAGATCGTCATCGCCGCCGGCGTCACGCCGCGCGTGCCCGATATCGTGGGTGTCGATCATCCGAAGGCGGTGTCGTATCTCGACGTGCTCGCGGGCAAGGTCGAAGTGGGCGCGCGCGTGGCGATCGTCGGCGCGGGCGGCATCGGCTTCGACGTGGCCGAGTATCTGCTGGGCGACGCGCAGGAATCGCTGGACCGTGGCGTGTTTTTCCGCGCGTGGGGCGTCGATCCCGCGAATGCGGATGCGGGCGGTCTCACGCGTAGCGACGCTCATGGCGCGCCGCGCCGTAGCGTTCACATGTTCCAGCGCAAGGAGGAACCGCTCGGCAGGGGTCTCGGCAAATCGACGGGATGGATCCTGAAGGCGAGACTGCGCAAGGCCAACGTGATGATGACGTCGGGCGTGACCTATGACGCGATCGACGACGAAGGTCTGCATTATTGCGTCGATGGCAAGCCGCATGTGATTGCCGTCGATCATGTCGTGCTGTGCGCGGGTCAGAATTCGAACCGGGCGCTCTACGATGAACTCGTCGCGCGCGCAGCGAAACCGAAGGTGATAGGCGGCGCCGATGTCGCCGCCGAACTCGATGCGTTGCGTGCCATCGATCAGGCCACGCGGCTCGCGATGACGATGTGACGGCGCCGCCGGCGCGCGCTAGCTCACGCGCTGGTTATGAATACGCCTCGTCCGCGAGCGGCGCGCGCTTGCGGGTGTCGCGAATGAAAATTGCCGAGAGCGCCGCGCCGGTGAGCGCAACCACGCCGGCCAGCGCGAACGCGGTGGCGAACGAGCCGCTGCGCTCCACCAGGAAGCCCGTCACGGCCGGTCCGATCACGCCCGAAAGACTACCCACGCAGTGCATGCAGCCGCTCACGCTGCCTACCCTGGCGGAATGCACGACGTCCTGCACGATCGCCCAGTAGAGCGCACCCGTCGCATAGAGCAGGAAGAGCGCAATGGACATCAGCGCAATGGCTGCGACAGCGGTATGCACGAGGCCGGCAACGCCCACGCACACGCCCGTCGCCGCGAGGCAAGTGGACAGGACGAGCTTGCGCGAGAGCATGAGCTTGCCGGTCCAGCGGAAGATCGCATCAGAGATCGCGCCGCCCGCCGCGAGGCCGACGGTGCCCACGAGCCAGGGCACGACGGTGGCGAGACTCATCTCGCGGATGTTGAGGTGATGCGCCTGCACGAGGTAGCTGGGGAACCAGCTCAGAAAGAAGAACAGCACGTAGTTATAGGCGAAGAACGCCACGGCCGCCGCGATCACGAGCGGCTGGCGCAGCCATGCCGAGAGCGGCAACGAAGCGGCACTGTCGGGCACGGCGTGGGTCGCGTGCGCAACACCCGGTCCACGCCGCGCGGGCTCGGCTTCGTCGAGCGTGCTGACGAAGCGGCTCTCCGAAGGACGGTCGGCCGTGAGCAGCATCCACGCGACGCACCATACAAGGCCGATCGCGCAGATGATCCAGAACGCCGGGCGCCAGCCGAAGCTGATCGCGAGCAGCCCGATAATCGGGCCGGCAATCGCGCCGCCAAGTGGCGAACCGGCGCTCAGGAGTCCCATGGAAGTCGCTGCGATGTCGTGCGGCATCCAGTTGTTGACCATCTTGTTCGCGCCTGCGCAGAGCGGCCCTTCGGCCATGCCGAACAGCACGCGCAGCACGAGCAGGCTCGCGAAGCCCACGGCCACGGCCGTGAGCCCGCAGAAGATCGACCACAGCCCGACCGCGAGAACATACACGATCTTCGGCCCGAGCTTGTCGCTCGCGAGGCCGCCCACGAAGTTGAACAGTGCATAGCCCACGAAGAAGCTGCTGAACACGATGCCCATCTGCGCCGCATCGATGCCGAGGTCCTTTTGCACGAGCGGTGCAGTAATCGAAAGCGCCACCCGGTCGAGGTAGTTGATGCCGTAGACGAGGAATAACAGGAAAACGGTTATCCATCCCATCGTGCGTTGTTTCATGTTCTGTCTCCAGTCTTTATAGATATGGGCGCGCGTGCGGCGTCAGGCCAGCGCGGGGCAGGTCAGCAGCGCGTTCGTGCCGCGCCGGCGCAGCGCTTGCAGATGTCCGGCGAGCCGCTCGGCGAACGCCTGCGGCCACGGCGTTGCGCCAAATACGCTCGTGTGCGAGAGGGCGGCCTGCACGGTGTCGAGCGTCGTGCTCGCGCCGCGCAGCTTCGCGGCGAGCGCGGGGGCGCCAGGATCGCTCACCACGAGCGACGTGCCCGCGTCGCTGCGTTCGGTCGCGAGGTAGTGCAGCCAGGCGGCGAGCGCGCGTTCGAGATGGGGACGCTCGATACCGCGCACGAGGCTCTCGCGCAGCGCGGGTAGCCAGCGCACCGGCACTTTCTGCGTGCCGTCCGTCGCGATCTGGCTGGTACGGTGCGCAAGCGTCGGGTTGGCAAAGCGCGCCAGCAGATCCTGGCAGTACGCATGGACGTCGAAGCCGGGCGGGACCGTTACGGTGGCGAGCAGGTCCTCGGTCATCAGCGCGCGCACGAAGGCGGCCATGGCGGGATCGTTCATCGCATCGGAAACGGTTTCGCGCCCGCGCAACTGGCCCACGTACGCAATCGCCGAATGCGAGCCGTTCAGGAGACGCAATTTCATGGCCTCGTACGGGTGCACATCGCGCGTGAGCAGCGCGCCCGCGTCTTCCCACGCGGGGCGCGGGCCGCTGAAGCGGTCTTCGATGACCCACTGGGTGAACGGTTCGCACACGATCGCGGCTTCGTCGCGCAGGCCGAGTTGCGCGGCAGCAGCGTCGAGCGAAGCGGGCGTGGCGGCCGGTACGATGCGATCGACCATCGTGTTGGGAAACGCGATCGTCTCGCCGATGCGCCGCGCGAGCGCCGGGTCGAACTGCTCCGCATACTGGATCAGCAGTTTGCGCAGCGTGTCGCCGTTGGCCTGCATGTTGTCGCAGCAGACCACGGTGAGCGGCGCGCCGGCGGAGCGGCTGCGGATGCCCGCGGCGAGCACGCCCAGCGTGGTGCGCGGCGCATCGGGTGTCATGAGGTCGTGGCGGATGCCTGGGTCGCCGGCGTCCAGCTCGGCGCCGGCGGGCGCGAGGCTGTAGCCCTTCTCGGTCACGGTGAGGCTCACGATGGCGACGCCGGGGTCCGCAATCGTGCCGAGCACCCGGTCCATTGCCTCGGGCGCGTAAAGCGCGCCGCGCAGCGCGCCGACCACGCGGCACGCCGTCGTTTCGCCGCTGCGCTCGGTTACCGAATAGAGGTGGTCCTGGGCGGCCAGCGCTTGCGGCACACGCGGCTCGCGCAGGCTCACGCCGACGCTGCCCCAGCGCGTGTCGCCACGCTCGAGCAGCGTTTCCGTATAGAGCGCCTGGTGCGCGCGATGAAACGCACCGAGCCCGAGATGGACGATGCCGGGGCGCACGCGCTGGCGGTCGTACCCTGGCTGGCGCACGGTTGCCGCGATTTTTGTTAGTGAGCGCTCGCACAGAAGGGGTGCTGTCATTGCTTTGTACCATGGTACGAATGCGAATGAATGAAGCTTATTCCGATGTCATATCTCATTTTATCGGGGTTAACGCTATGGGGTGACCGTATGGCGCATTTGCTACCATGGTACGAACAGTCATCCCTTACTGACATGAGCCAGACCGTCATCGAACCGCAAGAGGACACCGTCCTCGCCGCACTGAGCGGATTCGTCGCCAATCCCGACGCTTCTTATCGCCCCCAGGTGCACGCCTTTCTGCGCGACGCCATCGTGCGCGGCACGCTGCCGCCGCGCGCAAGCCTCTCCGAAGCCGCGATTGCCGAAGCGCTGCAGGTCAGCCGGACGCCGGTGCGCGAAGCGCTGGCGCAGCTCGCCGACGAGCATCTCGTCAACATCTACCGCAAGGTCGGCACGATCGTCGCGCCGATCTCCGTGTCGCAGCTCGAAGAGGGGCGCTTCGCGCGCAGCACGCTCGAATGCGCGAACCATGTGCAGCTGGCCCAGACCATCAGGCCCGACCAGCTCGCGGAGTTCGGCCGGATCGTCGACGACCAGCGCGACGCCGTCGCGCGCGGCGACGTGGACCGCTTCTTCGATCTCGACGAGCTGATGCACCGCCGCCTGTTCGAATTCGCGGGCCGCGCGCACGTGTGGGAAATGCTGCAGCCGATGAAGCGCCAGTTCGACCGCGTGCGCTGGCTGCTGCTCGACCGTGTGGCGGACCACGCGCAGCGCGCGCTGCGCGAGCACGAGCTGATCCTCGCGCATATCGCCTCGCGCAACTTCGCGCAGCTGGGCGCGACGGTGGCGAGCCATATCGACCGCGTGGGCTCGCATCTGCCGGAAGTGCAGGCGCGCGTGCCCGACTATTTCGTCGAATGAAAGAGAGTGGAGACAGCAATTGAAGATTGAACGGCTGCAGACGATCGTCACCTGCCCCGGCCGCAATTTCGTGACCGTGAAGATCGTGACCGACGAAGGCGTGTACGGTCTTGGCGACGCGACGCTCAACGGCCGCGAACTGGCCGTGCGCGCGTACCTCGAGGATCACGTGTTTCCGTGCCTCGTGGGCCGCGACCCGCGCAATATCGAGGACATCTGGCAATACCTCTATCGAGGCGCGTACTGGCGGCGCGGCCCGGTGACGATGACGGCGATCGCCGCGATCGACATGGCGCTCTGGGATATCAAGGGCAAGCTCGCGAACATGCCCGTGTATCAGCTGCTGGGCGGCAAGAGCCGCGAAGGGCTGATGGTCTACGGCCACGCAAACGGGCGCGACCATGAAGAGGCCATCGACGCGGTGCGCCAGCACGTGGAGGAGGGCTACCAGGCGATTCGCGTGCAGTCGGGCGTGCCCGGTCTCGACAAGGTGTATGGCGTGGGCAAGGTCAAGGGCGAATACGAGCCCGCCCAGAAGGGGCTGCCGCCCGAGGAGCCGTGGGACACGGCGCTCTATCTGCGCCATACGCCCGAACTCTTTCGCAAGGTGCGCGAGGCCGTGGGCTTCGGCCCGCATCTGTTGCACGACGCGCACCACCGCCTCACGCCGATCGAGGCCGCGCGCCTGGGCCGCGACCTCGAGCCGTATCGCCTCTTCTGGCTGGAAGACGCGACACCGGCCGAGAACCAGGAGAGTTTCCGCCTGATCCGCAGCCACACCAGCACGCCGCTCGCGGTGGGCGAGGTGTTCAACTCGATCTGGGACTGCAAGGACCTGATACGCGAGCAGCTCATCGACTATATCCGCGCGACCATCGTGCATGCGGGCGGCATCACGCATATGCGCCGCATTGCCGATTACGCGGCCATGTACCAGGTGCGTACGGGCTTTCACGGCGCCACCGATCTTTCGCCGGTCTGCATGGCCGCCGCCGTGAACTTCGGCCTGTGGGCACCGAACTTCGGCATTCAGGAATTGATGCCGCACAACGCGCTGACGAATGCCGTGTTCCCGCATCAGTACCGCTTCGAGAACGGCTTCCTCGTGATGGACGACGCGCCGGGGCTCGGCGTGGATATCGACGAGACGCTGGCCGCGAAGTATCCGTATGAACGCGCCTACCTGCCGGTCGCCCGCCTGCGCGACGGGTCGATGTGGAACTGGTAGGCATACCTGATCAAATATTCATGGAAGCGTCCACTATGTTGAGCGTCGTAGTCGATCGACCGAACAGCCTCGCCGTGCGCGAGGTGCCCACGCCTACGCCCGCCGCGGGAGAAGTGCGCGTGCGGGTGCGTTATGCGGGCATCTGCGGCTCGGACCTGCACATCTATCGCGGGCACAATCCGTTCGTGTCGTATCCGCGCATCATCGGCCACGAGTTCGTGGGCCGCATCGAGTGCGTGGGCGAGGGCGTCGACGCCGCTCGCGTGGGCGAACTCGTGGCCGTCGATCCCGTCATCAGCTGCGGGCGTTGCCACGCATGCCGGATCGGGCGGCAGAACGTGTGTCGCAATCTCGTCGTGCTGGGCGTGCATCGCGACGGCGGCTTCAGTGAGTATGTGTGCGCCCCTGCGCGCAACGCGTACCGCATTCCCGAGCGTATTGCGCAATCGTGCGCGGCGATTGTCGAGCCGTTCGCCGTGGCGGCGAACGTCACGGCGCGCACCGGCGTGCTGGACAGCGACGTGGCGTTGATCTACGGCGCGGGCACCGTGGGGCTCACGATCCTGCAGGTGCTCAAGCGCGTGTACGGCGTGCGTGCGTTCATTACGGATCAGCTCGACGAGCGGCTCGAACTCGCACGCAGCTGCGGGGCGCAAGCCGACGAAACGATCAACACGCGCAATGAGCCGCTGGCCGACGCGCTGCGCGCGCGCGGCGTGGAAGACGGCCCCACGCTGATCTTCGACGCGGTGGGCCATCCGTCCATCCTCGAAGAAGCGGTGAGGCTCGCGGCGCCCGCGGGACGTATCGGGCTGCTCGGCTTTTCGTCGACGCCTTCGGCCATCGCGCAGCAGGAGCTGACGAAAAAGGAGCTCACGTTGTGCGCCTCGCGCCTGAACTGCGCGATGTTCCCGACCGTGATCGACTGGCTGGAGCGCGGGCTCGTCACGCCGGAATCGATCATTACGCACAAGGTGGATTTTCGCGAGGTGAGCAGCGCGTTCGAGTTGGCGGAGCACAATCCGCGCGAAACCTGCAAGGTGTTGCTCGACTTCGGCGCGTAAAATGCGGGACGTGCAACAGAATTTCATCGCGCATGCTCCCCCGAATACTCGTTAGCGCTTGCCTGCTTGGCCGCCCGGTTCGATACGACGGCTCGGCGAAAACCGTTGCGCATGCACTGATCGAGCAGTGGCAGCGTGAGGGGCGGCTCGTGCCCGTATGTCCTGAAGTCTCAGGCGGGTTCGGCGTGCCGAGGCCGCCTGCGGAGATCGCAAACGCCGCTTCGGGCGCCGCGGTGCTCGCGGGGATCGCACGCGTGATCGATGCGCGCGGCGAGGACGTCTCCGCGTATTTCGTCGAAGGCGCCCGCGTCGCGCTCGAACTGGCGCTAGCGCACGACTGCCGCTATGCGTTGCTGACCGATGGCAGCCCGTCGTGCGGCAGCCGTGCGATTTACGATGGCAGTTTCGCGGGCCACAAACACGCGGGCGCAGGGGTGACGACTGCGCTGCTGCGCCAGCACGGCATCGAGGTGTTTGCCGAAGCGGAAATCGAGGCGCTTCACGCGCGGCTCACACAGGCAAGCGCGTAGCAGACTAACCGCGACGGTAACCGCGCAATCACCCTTCCTCGCCGCTACCGGCTTCCTTCACGATCCATTGCTTGAACGCGCGCATGGCGGGCGTCGCCGTCTTCCCCTTCTGCGACGTGAGCCAGTAGCTGCCCGCCTGCACCTCGATGTCGAAGGGCCGCACGAGCCGGCCCGCCGCGAGATCGCGCTCGAACATCGAAACCGGGGCGAGCGCGATGCCCGCGCCCTGCATCGCCGCTTCCACCATGAGCCGCGACGAATCGAATACGGGTCCGCGCACGGGACGCGGCGCGAGCTCGGCGGCTTCGAACCAGAGCGCCCAGTCGTCGGCGCGATACGAGCGCAGCAGTTTTTCGTTGGCGAGACTGGCAGGGCTCTGCAGACGCTGCGCGATATCGGGTGTGCAGAGCGCGGCGAGCGGCGCGTCGAACAGCTTCGCGGCGCGCGAACCCGGCCAGGTGCCGTCGCCGAACCGGATGGCGAAGTCGAGGCCTTCGCCCGCGAGATCGACGAGATTGTTGTTCGTCATGATGCGCAGCTCGACGAACGGATGCGCGTCGTGAAACGACTTCAGGCGCGGCATCAACCAGCCCACCGCGAAGGTCCCCACGGCCCCCACGGTCAGCACCTCGTGAAAGTGGCCGCCCTCGAACTGCCGCAACACGGCTTCGATGCGGTCGAACGCATCGGAGAGCACGGGGCGCAGCGCGAGACCTTCGTCGGTGATCGCGAGGCCGCGCGGCAGGCGCTTGAAGAGGGTCGCGCCAAGCCGCTCCTCGAGCGTGCGGACCTGCTGGCTCACGGCCGCCTGGGTGACGTTCAGCTCGCTCGCCGCGCGTGTGAAGCTCAGGTGCCGCGCCGACGATTCGAAGGCGCGCAAGGCATTGAGGGGCAGATGCGTTCGCATGATTGGGTCATAAGATTTTCTGGGGCAGGGCGCAATTTATCATCGTTTGTCACCTCGTGGAGAACACGCGATAGTGGCGGCTCTTCAAGGAGAGGCCATGATCACGCGACGTAGATTCACGATGACGGTGTTGGGCGGTGCGATAGCTGGTGTTG
This sequence comes from Paraburkholderia sp. BR10937, assembly GCF_040965695.1. NCBI lineage: Bacteria > Pseudomonadati > Pseudomonadota > Betaproteobacteria > Burkholderiales > Burkholderiaceae > Paraburkholderia > Paraburkholderia sp. BR10937. Next base: position 128,494 of record NZ_JBFRCL010000004.1, on the reverse strand, counting down.
CATCTCAGGCATTCGGTGCAACGGTGGGAACGGCGCGGGAGGCGGACGCGGCGTCCGCCGGCGCAGCGGAAAAGCAGCTCGCCGCCATCGAGGCGCAGGCAGGCGGACGGCTCGGCGTGGCGATGCTCGATACGGCGAACGGACACGTGCGCGGATGGCGCATGCACGAGCGCTTTCCGATGTGCAGCACGTTCAAGGTGTTGCTCGCCTCGGCCGTGTTGACGCGCAAGGATCACGGCAAGGAAGACCTCGCGCGCAAGATCGTCTATTCGCCTGCGCAAGTCGTGTCGTATTCGCCGGTGAGCGGACCGCGCGCGGGCAGTGAGGGCATGACGGTCGCCGAGTTGTGCGAAGCCGCCCTCACGCGCAGCGACAACACGGCGGCCAACCTGCTGCTGGAGAGCATTGGCGGCCCTTCGGCGATTACTGCTTTCGCGCGCAGCCTTGGCGATCCGGTCACGCGCCTCGACCGCAACGAGACCACGCTCAACGAAGCGATCCCCGGCGACCCGCGCGATACGACCACGCCCGCCGCCATGGTCGCGAACCTGCGCGAATTGCTGCTGGGCGAGCGTCTTTCCGCGGCATCGCGCGAGCAGCTCGTTGCATGGCTCGTCGCCAACAAGACCGGCGACGCGCGTTTGCGCGCCGGCTTGCCGAAGGACTGGCGCGTGGGCGACAAGACCGGTACCGGCGACCGGGGCACGGCGAACGATGTGGCCATCGTCTGGCCCACCGGACGCGCGCCGATCCTCGTCACGACCTATCTCACGGGCGCGACGCACGCGAGTCCGGCGCAGCGCGATGCGGCGATCGCACAGGTCGGAGTATGGGTGGCGAGTCTCTGAGAAAATTGATAAGGGATCCTGATCGTATGAAAAGAGACCGAACGTTCGCTCGACGCGCGCGTTCCTTACGCGTTGTCATATTTGCAACAGTGACTTAATTTTTTGGCGTCGATGTCGTCAATAGGGATGACCTCTCACTACGGCGTCCCCATGTCATTCCTTACCAGAATCAAGATCGGCCCGCGTCTCGGCGCGGGCTTTGCCATTGTGTTGCTCCTGCTCGGCGCAGTGGGCGGGATCGGCCTGCTGCAGGCTTCGCGCATCTTCGACGGCACGCAGGAAATCGGCACGAACTGGCTGCCCAGCGTCGAGACGCTTGGCAACATGCGCAACCAGGCGCAGGACGCGCGTCGCACGTCGCTGCGCATGCTGATCGCCAACGACGCCAAAGAGAAGGCGGCGCTGCACGACCAGCACGCCCAGATGATCAGCCAGTTCGGCACGATGTTCGACAGCTATTCGAAGCTGGTCTCCTCGGCCGAAGAGCGCCGCGTGGCCGATTCGATCGGCACCGCGTGGTCGCAATATCTGGACGACGACAAGAAGATCGAGGCCCTGGTCATGTCCGCCGATGGCGGATCGCCGGATGCCCGCGCTGCGGTTTCGACCGCATCGGCGAAGTCGTTCGTGGCGGTCATGGATCTCATCAACCAGGACGTGACCCTCAATCACAATGGCTCGATCGCCGAAGTCGCCATGGCGAAGGCGGCGTACCACAGCGCGGTCGCCTGGACCATCGCGCTGATCGTGATCGCCATCGGCTTCGGCGCGACGATTGCGCTCTTCATCACGCGCTCGATCACGGGCCCGATCGCCCGGGCCGTGGACGTGGCCGAAACGGTGGCGCGCGGCGACCTGACCGCGCGCATCGAAGTGGACGGCACCGACGAGGCGGCCCAGTTGCTCGGCGCGCTGCGTCACATGAACGAGCGGCTCGTCGACCTCGTGGGCCGCGTACGCACGGGCAGCGAAGGCATTGCGACGGCTTCCGCGCAGATCGCGGCGGGCAACACCGACCTGAGCCAGCGCACCGAAGAGCAGGCCGCTTCGCTCGAAGAAACGGCGGCGAGCATGGAAGAGCTCACGGCGACCGTCAAGCAGAACGCCGATAACGCGACCCAGGGCAACACGCTGGCGGGCCAGGCCTCGCAAACGGCCACGCGCGGCGGCGAAGTGGTGGGCCGTGTGGTCGATACGATGCGCGATATCGCGAACAGCTCCGAGCAGGTCGCGCAGATCATCTCGGTGATCGAGGGCATTGCCTTCCAGACCAACATCCTGGCGCTCAATGCAGCCGTGGAAGCGGCGCGTGCAGGCGAACAGGGCCGCGGCTTCGCGGTGGTGGCCGGCGAAGTGCGCACGCTCGCGCAGCGCAGCGCAACCGCAGCGCGCGAAATCAAGGAACTGATCAGCGTATCGGTCGAGCGCGTGAACAACGGCACGGCGCTCGTGGACGACGCGGGCCGCACGATGGGTGAAATCGTGCAATCGGTCAAGCGCGTGGCCGACCTGATGAACGAAATTTCGGCAGCGTCGGGCGAGCAGCGCACCGGCATCGAGCAGGTCAATCAGGCCGTCACGCAGATGGACGAGGTTACGCAGCAGAACGCGGCGCTCGTCGAGGAAGCGTCGGCGGCGGCGCAGTCGATGTCCTCGCAGGCAGCGGCGTTGCGCGAGCTGGTGTCGGTGTTCAACATCGGTTCGGCGGGCCGTGTGGCAGCGACGAGCGTTGCGCCGGTAACGAAGGTCGCTGCGAGCGCAACGGCCAGGCGTCCCGCCGCTTCGAGGCCCGCGCCTGCGCGTGCCCCCGCTGCGCCCGCGCCGAAGGCGGAACGCCGTGAACCGGCGGCGGTCACGTCCGATGACGACTGGCAGACATTCTGATGTAGCACGCTAAAAGTGCAGTTCAAGCGCCCCGGTCAGCAGCACAACCGGGGCGTTTTTATTTTGATGCGCTCAGCGGCGCATCAAAGCACGCCGAGTGTGGACTTCGGTTCCAGAAACGCTTCGATCCCGAACGCGCCGTACTCGCGCCCGATGCCCGATTGCTTGAAGCCGCCGAACGGCGCAGCCGGCTCATGGGCGAGCGTGTTGACGAGCACGCGGCCCGCATCGATTTGCGCGGCCACGCGGCGTGCGCGCGCGATATCGGGCGAGAGCACGTAGGCTTGCAGGCCATAGGGCGTGTCGTTGGCGATCTCGATGGCGTGTTCCGTGTCGCGATACGCGATGATCGAAAGCACCGGCCCGAAAATCTCCTCGCGCGCGATGGTCATATCGTTCGTCACGCCGCTGAACACGCTGGGACGCACGAACCAGCCCGACTCGATGCCCTCGGGCCGCCCCGCGCCGCCCGCAATCAGGCGTGCGCCTTCGTCAATGCCGATGCCGATATAGCGCTGCACGCGCTCCCATTGCTTCTGGCTCACCATCGGGCCGACGCTCGTGCGCGTGTCGCGCGGATTGCCCGCCTGAAACTGCGCCACCGCTTCCACGACGCGCGCTTCGAATTCGACGAGCCGCGACTGCGGCACCAGAATGCGCGTGCCCGCAATGCACGCCTGTCCGCTGTTCATGAAACCAGCCTGCAGCGCGAGCGGCACGGCTTCGTCGAAATTCGCGTCGTCGAGCACGATGACCGGCGACTTGCCGCCCAGTTCGAGCGTCACGCGCTTGAGCGTTTCCGCCGCCGTGCGCAGGATCGACTTGCCCACTGCGGTCGAGCCCGTGAACGAGATCTTGGCGACGTCGGGATGACCGGCGATGCGCGCGCCCACGGTGTCGCCGCGGCCCGTGACGATGTTGAAGAGGCCCGCGGGCAAGCCCGCCGAATGCAACGCTTCGGTCACGATGCGTGTCTGCAGCGCGCTCATTTCGCTCGGCTTGATGACGGCCGTGCAGCCCGCCGCGAGCGCGGCCGCGAGCTTGCCGCAGATGAAGCCCGCGTCGCTGTTCCAGGGCGTGATCAGCCCCGCAACGCCGAGCGGCTGCATGGTGACCTCGGCCGTGCCTGCGCGCCGCGTGAACGCGTAGCCTTCCAGCGTTTGCGCGGCGTCGCGCAGCACGTTGGAGGCGTGCTGCGCCATCCAGCGGCCGCGCGAGACCGGCGCCCCGTACTCTTGCACGATCGCTTCGAAGAGCGCGTCCTCGCTCGCGACGACGGCCTCGTGCAGCGCCATCAGCATCTCGATGCGCTGCGCTTTCGGGGTGCGCGAAAACGCCGGGAACGCGCGCTTCGCGGCGGCGATGGCCGCGTCCGCGTCCGCCGCGTCGGCGAGGCGCACGCGGCCGATCACGGCCTCGGTCGCGGGGTTGAAGAGGTCGAAGTATTGCTCGCCGTGCGGCGTGGCGAACGCGCCGCCGAGATAAATCTTGTCGATGATCTGCATGGCTGCTCCGGAAAACGTGAGTCAATGGGAGCAAGATAGACGCCTGGCATTGCGTTGACTAGCCGTACAATGGCGCATGACCTGTTGAGCGATTTGGGACAATGAAAACATCGGGCCTGGTGGAACTCGAAGCCGTGCTGGCCGTGGCGCGCCATCGCAGCTTTCGTGCGGCAGCGGACGAACTGAGCGTGTCGACCTCGGCGCTCAGCCACGCGGTGGCGGCGCTCGAAGCGCGCATCGGCGTGCGGCTCTTCAACCGCACCACGCGCAGCGTGGCGTTGACGGAGGCCGGCGCGCAGTTCGTGGGCAGCGTCGCGCCGGCGTTGTCCACGATCCGCGAGGCGCTCGACCAGGCAGGGAGCTTTCGCGACACGCCCTCCGGCACGCTGCGTATCAATGCTTCGGTGGGTGCAGCGAAGCAGGTCATGCCCGTTTTCATCGCTTATCTGCAGCGCTATCCCGAGATGAAGCTCGATCTCGTCACGGAAGGGCGGCTCATCGACATCGTGGTCGAAGGCTACGACGCCGGCATTCGTCTGGCCGAAACGGTGCCGCAGGACATGATCGCCGTGCCTTTCGGCGACCGTCAGCGTTTCGCAGTGGTTGGTAGTCCGGACTACTTTGCGAAGCACAAGCCGCCGCGCACACCTGCCGATCTGAAGGCGCACCGCTGCGTACGCAGCCGCATGCCGAGCGGGCAAATCTACCAGTGGGAGTTCGAGCGGCGCGGCCAGGCGGTGCGCGTGGACGTGGAGGGCACGTTGACGCTCGACGAGCCCGGTCTCATGCTCGCGGCCGCGCGCGACGGACTCGGCCTCGCGTATCTGACCGAATGGAACGTGAACGCGGATCTTGCGGCGGGCACGCTCGTACGTGTGCTGGAGGACTGGACGCCGCCGCTCGACGGGCTCTGCCTCTATTACCCAGGGCGGCGGCACGCGCCGGCGGGATTGCGCGCGCTGATCGAGACGATTCGCGAGCATGCCGACGCCGTGCGTGCGGCTTCGCCCGCGAAAAAGAGCCGGCGCGGGGCTGCCGCCAAAGGCTGATGTTCAACCACATCCGCTGATTCAGCGGCTTCGGTCGTGCTCATATTACCTGCCTCGTCCAACGACGGGTGTTCAGGCGCACGAAGGTAGCGTCTGCGCATTTCCCCCCAATGCTTCAAGGGACGAGGACCTACAAGCGCTCGCCCATGTGGACGCGTTGATTGCTGACACCGCTTCATGCGATAGCCGAGATCTACTTACACCAGCCATACATGGCTGTTGCATTTCCCCGACAGGCAGTGAGCCCATCTTTTAAAATAAGAATAATTCGCATTATCATCTCGCTCTTTCGCTGATCGGGGCCGGATGGCAGCGTGGCCCGGGCAGCGCTCGTTGAACGCAAAGAAGAAGGGAAAGCATGGCTTCGGGGAAGCGCGCGTCGCACACGCGCATGTCGCACACGCGCACGCAACAATGGCGCAGGATCTGCGCCCACGCGATCATTCACTCCACGCTGGCAGCGGGCATCGCCGGCATCGCACACACGGCGCAAGCGGCCGATGCCGACGCGGCAAACCCAACCGCAGCGGCCGACGAAGCCACCGAGCTCGCGCCCGTCAAGATCACGGGCAGCAAGACCCAGGGCTACGCGCCGCAAACCGTCGAGACGGGTCAATACCGCGGCATGGATGCGCTCGACGTGCCGGCCACGGTGAACGTCGTCACGCGCTCGGTCATGGACGCCCAGGGCGACACGGGCCTCTACGACGCGCTGCGCAACGTTGCGGGCGTGACGCGCCAGCAGCTCAACGGACTCGCGTACGACAACCTCTCGGTGCGCGGCATCCCGCTCGACAATCGCTCGAGCTTCTACCTCGACGGCCTGCTTCCCATCGACAACAACATCTGGATGCCGATGGAGAACAAGGAGCGCGTGGAAGTGCTCAAGGGGGCGTCCGCGCTGTACTACGGCTTCGGCGCGCCGGCGGGCATCGTCAACATGGTGATGAAGCGCGCGGGCAGCGAGCCCGTCACGAGTATTTCGGTGCTCGGCGACTCGAACGGTTCGATCGGCGCGGCCGCCGACATTGCGCGCCGCTTTGGCCCGAGCAACCAGTTCGGCATCCGTGTGAACGCGATGGACGAGCACGTCGAAACACCCATTGAAGGCGATCGCGGCTACCGCAAGTTCGTGAGCGCCGCGCTCGACTGGCGCGTGAACGACAAGCTCAAGCTGCAATACGATCTCGAGCACATCGAAACGCGCGTGGTCGAGCAGGCCGGCATCGTGCCGCTAGCCGCCGTGAACGGCAAGATCACGCTGCCCGCCATGCCCGACCCCTCGAAGCTGCTCGTGCCGAACGACAGACCGACCACGGCGAGCGCCACGTCGCAGCTCGTGCGCGCCGACTATGCGTTCAACGACCACTGGAACGCGATGCTCTCGCTCGGCCAGTCGATTACGCGGCGCGACCGCTGGGCCTGGGTGTTCCAGAAGTACAACGTCGCGACCGGCGCGGGCACGCTGCAAGGCAGCCAGCAGTACGGGCAGATGTACGAGAACAAGAACGTGCGCCTCGAAGTGAACGGCGACTTCAAGACTGGACCGTTCATGCATACGGTCACGACGGGTGTCGTACAGAACTGGCTGTTTCAGCCGGACTTCACGACGTACACGTATACGGCGGCGCAAAATCTCTACGATCCCATCGACATCACGACGCTCAAGCAAAGCGGCAGCGCGCGGCAGTTCTACGCGCAGCACGTGCGCAACAGCGGCATCTATCTGTTCGACCAGATCGACATCACCGCGCGCCTGCAAATCGTGGCCGGCGTGCGTCGCTCGGAGTACATGACCTCGCAGGCCGGTACGCCGAGCTCCGATATCAACCACACGTCGCCCTCGGGCAGCATCACCTACCGCATCACACCGCAGACGAGCGTCTACGCGAGCTATGTCGAAGCGCTCGAATCGGCGGGCAGCGCGCCGGCCACGGCCGTCAACGCGAACCAGATCCTGCCCGCGGCAGTGAGCCGGCAGCAGGAAGTGGGCGTGCGCACGCGCCTCGCGGGCAATACGCTCGTATCGCTTGCGCTCTTCAACCTCAAACAGGCCAGCGCCGAAACGAACGCCGACAACGTCTATGTGATGGACGGCAACGCGCGTTATCGCGGCGTGGAATTCTCGGTGCAGGGCGATGTGACGAAGGACGTTTCACTCACTGCATCGGCCGTTTATCTCGACGCGAAGCAGATCGATTCTTCCGACCCGACGCTCGTCGGCAAGACGCCGGAGAATACGCCCCACGTCACGGCGAGCCTGTTTGCCGAATATCGCGTGCCGGTGCTCGCGGGTCTTTCGGTGAATGGCGGCATCTATTACGTGGGGCCGCGCCAGGTGAACAACGCGAACCAGGCACAGATCGGCGGCTATACGCTGTTGACCGCAGGCGTGCGTTACGCAACGCGCGTGTACGGCAAACGCGTTTCGGTGCAGGCGAATCTGGAGAACGCGGCCAACCGGCGCTACTGGAGCGCGGCGGGGTCGAATCAGCTGGGCGTGGGACTCGGACGCACGCTCGAATTGACTTCGACGCTGGAGTTTTAAGCGTTGGCGCGGGGCTTCAAAAAATCTTCACGCAGGGCCTTCAAAAATGCGCGACGAGTCGATACAATGGCGACCCTTCGAGCCCACGAGGCGAGAGTGAACGGGATCTAACGAGTCCCGGGTCGTATTGGATTGCCGACGTGGTGAAATTGGTAGACACGCTATCTTGAGGGGGTAGTGGCGAAAGCTGTGCGAGTTCGAGTCTCGCCGTCGGCACCAACGTTGAATCGAGTATCGTGCGCGGGAATTGCGTGGTGGTACTGGAACGAATTGCATTCGCGTGCTTCGGCTGCGAATGGCGCAAGAGAGCCGGCTGATGAGCCGGCTTTTTGTTTTTGCGGGTGATCGTAAGGACTCCAGCATAGTTCCAGGCGAGCGCGTGAGAGTGCTTGCGAGGTTGCGTGCGCCGCGTATATAATCGCCGCTCTTCGAGCAGGTCCGCAAGCTGACCTGCTCGATTCTGCGTCATCCCACTGGCGCAGAAGTCGTTCTGCATGGGGGTATAGCTCAGCTGGGAGAGCGCTTGCATGGCATGCAAGAGGTCAGCGGTTCGATCCCGCTTACCTCCACCAACAGAACGTGTGGCCTTCGGGCACGTTGCTTCATCATCTTGATTCACCTCCCCGCACCGCATCGAAAATCACGCATCCATTTTCAGTGGATCGCCTTCGCGCGCGCACCGTCACAGCGGCAACGCATGCGTCGACAGAATCTCCTTGAGCACCATGAAGCTGCGGACCTGCCGCACGCCCGGCAAATACAACAACTGCTCCGCATGCAGCTGGTTGAAGCTTTCGTTGTCGCGCGTGCGCACCAGCATGAAGTAATCGAATTCGCCGGTCACGACGTGGCACTCCACGCAGCCTGAAACCTTCTGGGCCGCTTTCTCGAATGCGGCGAACGCTTCGGGCGTCGAGCGGTCGAGCACGAAGCCGATCACGACCAGCATGCCCGCGCCGAGCGCTTTCGGATCGAGCAACGCGACGATTCCGCGTATCAGCCCCAACTCCTTGAGCCGTTCCACACGCCGCAGGCACGCGGGCGCACTGAGCTTCACCCTGGCCGCGAGGCTGACGTTGGAAATCGATGCGTCCTGCTGCAAATGCCTGAGGATCGCGCGATCGATGCGATCCAATGCGGGTGGCTCGTGCGGCGTAGCGGGAGAGCGTCTGGTTAATTTCATTGCGTCCTTAAGTCGTTTTACAAGGTAAAAGTGTTCTGAAGTCAACATGAACGCTCTAAACGTAGGTCGTTGATATTTTTTTAGCAAGCTCATTTCGCGACAACGCGCCTAACATTTCTCCATCGGATTGCGCGTACCAGCCGCGTACCGACCGTTGACCCCGCCCCGCATGAGCCGACCTCCCGGAGATATTCGATGAACCTCCAGCGTTTCCCCCGTTATCCACTCACGTTCGGACCCACGCCCATCCAGCCGCTCAAGCGCCTGAGCCAGCATCTCGGCGGCAAGGTCGAGCTCTACGCGAAGCGCGAGGACTGCAACAGCGGACTCGCGTTCGGCGGCAACAAGACGCGCAAGCTCGAGTACCTGATTCCCGACGCGCTCGCTCAAGGTTGCGACACGCTGGTCTCGATTGGCGGCATCCAGTCGAACCAGACGCGTCAGGTTGCAGCCGTCGCCGCGCATCTCGGCATGAAGTGCGTGCTGGTCCAGGAGAACTGGGTCAACTACTCCGATGCCGTCTACGACCGCGTCGGCAACATCCAGATGTCGCGCATGATGGGCGCGGACGTGCGGCTCGTGCCAGACGGCTTCGACATCGGCATTCGACCGAGTTGGGAGGAGGCGCTCGAGAGCGTGCGTGCGGCGGGCGGCAAACCGTATGCGATACCGGCGGGCTGTTCGGAGCATCCGCTCGGCGGCCTCGGCTTCGTGGGCTTTGCCGAGGAAGTGCGGGCGCAGGAGGCGCAACTGGGTTTCAAGTTCGACTACATCGTCGTGTGCTCGGTGACGGGCAGCACGCAGGCGGGCATGGTGGTCGGCTTTGCGGCGGATGGCCGGGCGGACCGCGTGATCGGCATCGACGCTTCGGCTACGCCGGAGAAGACCCACGCGCAGATCACGCGCATTGCGCGTCATACCGCCGGGCTCGTCGATCTCAGCCGCGATATCGGCGAAAAGGACGTGATTCTCGACACGCGTTACGGCGGCCCGGAGTACGGGTTGCCGAACGAAGGCACGCTGGAGGCGATTCGCCTGTGCGCGCGCCTGGAAGGCGTGCTGACCGATCCCGTGTACGAGGGCAAGTCGATGCACGGCATGATCGACAAAGTGCGCCGCGGCGAATTCGAGCCGGGGTCGAAGGTGCTGTACGCGCATCTGGGCGGCGTGCCGGCGTTGAGCGCGTACAGCTTCATCTTCCGCGACGGCTGAGTTCAAGCGCAGTTCGCTGGCGCGCGAGGCGGGCGCCACAGTCTTTGACTTTGATCACGGCGTGCAGGGCGAAGCGCATCGACAATGGCGCCCTACACGTCGTGGGAGTGCCGGGCCCTGTTGCCTCTCCTGCGAACTCCGCGCCGGGCTTTTTAGCCCGGCGTTTTTTTGGCGGGATTCGAATCGATCTGACCAGCACCAACGAGCGGAAAACCTGACGTTGTTGAAAGGCGCTACGACATGAGGCCGTAAGCGGTTCGATGGCTGCGGCGTTGGTGACCGTCGTCGGAATGCGGACGTAACGTGAAGCACTTCACGCATAAGGAGTGCTGTGTAGTGTTTGATTAACGCGGTGGGTGCCACCACAATCATGAGGTCAGGTCGGGAACAAGCGCCGAGTGACTCACGGACTGACGGGCGGCTCCCTCCGCGTTCACCCCCAAGGGAGCGCGTAGCGTATTCGCACTCCGGCTTCTGGATTGGAAGCGAAAATGGCTACCATTCGGGACACTTCCAGATTCGGCCTCTTCCTGTACACCGGAATGGTTGCCTTGGCGTATTTCGCCGGTGCAAAGCTGGGCCTTTCGTATGCGGTAGTGGGCGGTGCAATCTCTCTCGTATGGCCTTCCAGCGGCATCGCTCTCGTCGCGCTGCTCGCACTCGGCATCGAAGTCGCCCCGGGGATTGCCGTTGGGTCCTTCCTCGCCAACGTGTCGGGCGGCGTGCCTGCAGCCGTGGCCGCGGCGATAGGCATCGGCTCCATGGCCGGACCGTTGACGGCGGCGCTATTGCTCAACCGCGCGACACGATTCCAGATCACCCTCGCGCGCATCAACGATGTGCTGGCCTTCATCGCCCTCGCTGCGGTGACGAGTACGGCAGTCAGTGCGCTGGTCGGCACGACCGCCCTGCTGGGAGGGGGGCTCGTGCCTGCCGCCGGGTACGCCGCAGCCTTTCTGAAATGGTGGCTCGGCGACATGATGGGGGTCCTCGTCGTGGCGCCGGCCCTGTGCAGCTTCCTCACGTATTCGAACCCTGTCCGATCCGCACGGCGGATCATGGAAGCGTGCGGACTGATTGCTGCGACCATTTGGGTGAGCTACCTCATCTTCGGTGCCCCGCAACTTGCCGGGCACGGCTACTACCCTGCAGCGCTCGCGATCTTTCCATTCGTTATCTGGGCGGCGCTGCGCTTCGATCGCCTGGGCGCCAGCATCGTGACGCTGATGGTCTCGGTCGTGGCCATCTGGGGCACGACGCACGGCACGGGGCCGTTTGCTGCCGAATCTGCTGTGGACAGCCTCGTGAGGTGGTGCGCGTTTGCGAACGTCGTGGCGGTGACGGGACTGTTGCTGGCGGCGGCACGCGCTCAGGAACGGGGCGCCCATGACCTGCTGCAGGCGACCCACATCGAACTCGAGCGACGCGTCGAGGAGCGCACCGAAGACCTGGAGAAGGCAAACAACGAGCTAACAGAGGAGATGGAGCGACGCCGTTTGCTGGAAGGGGAATTGATCCGGATCGGCGATCAGCAGCAGAGACTCATCGGCCAGGAACTGCACGACGGACTTGGGCAACACCTGACCAGCCTGGGACTGTATTGCGCGGCCTTGAATCAGAAACTGCAGACCCAGGGCCACCCGGCCGCCGCCGACGCCGCTATCGTCGTCGGCCTGGTCAAACAGGCGTCCTTGATGACCCGCAGGATTGCCCATGGCCTCGATCCGGTCGCGATGGAATATGGCGGACTTGCGGAGGCACTGCAAGCGCTGGCGGAGACGGCTCGCGCGCTCAACGGCGTGGATTGCAAGCTGCGGATCGCGCCGGATGTGGACTTGCTGGACCCGCTGCTGCAGATCAACCTGTACCGAGCCGCACAGGAAGCCGTCAACAACGCGCTGAAATATTGTCATGGCCACCGCATCTGGATCGACCTCGAGCGGGCGGGCGGTCTGCAGACGCTCTCGATCAGTGACGACGGGGTCGGCATCGGCCCGGAGGAAATGGAGCGAGCGTCGGGTCTTGGACTGCACAACCTGCGCCATCGGGCGAGTCTTCTTGGCGGCTCCTGCACCGTGACCCGCAACGGCCTGGGCGGCACCACGGTCGCCATTAGCTATCCGCTACCGGAGGGCACTGGCCATGCACAGGAAATACACTAGCCCAGGCCGTGCGACTCAAATCCTGATCGTGGATGACCACCCCATCATCCGGGACGGGATGACGCTCCTGCTCAATCTGCAAGAGGATCTGCACGTCTGCTGTGCAGCGGGCAGCGCCGACGAAGCGCTCGCGGCGATGGCGTGCCTGCCCGACATGGCCATTGTGGATATCAGTCTGCAGACCGACTCCGGCCTCGAGCTGGTCAAGACGCTGCGGCACCGCTATCCCGATCTCGCGATCCTTGTCCTCAGCATGCATGACGAAAGCTTGTTTGCCGAACGCGCACTGCGCTCCGGGGCAAACGGGTACCTGATGAAACTCGAGGCCACGGAGCATGTCGTGAGCGCCATCCGCGAAGTGCTGGCGGGCAATATCTACATGAGCGCCGCCATGCATGAGAAGCTGGCGCGGGCGCTTGCCGTCCCACATAAAAAGGCCGAGGGCCAAATTGCGAACCTTTCAGAAAGGGAATTCGAAGTTCTGCACCTGATCGGACTCGGCTTCAGCACCCGCGATATCGCAGGGAAGCTGAACCGGAGCGTGAAGACCATCGAAGCGCACCAGGCCAATATCAAGGAAAAGCTGAGCATCCGCAGCGGCAAGGAGCTGACGCGGTTCGCAATTCAGTGGATCGAGAGCCGATAGGGCTGAGCCTGCCCGCTGAATAAGGCAATCCCCTAGCCTCTTATAGGACGGTCGCCTGGTTCATGCCCGTGGGGTCGGCGCATACAGTCGTAACTGTCCAACACCGAACGCTCTGCCGCCGGTGCCTCTGCCGAAACCGTGCGACGGGCAAGCGCATGGCGATGCGAGCCTGCGCGACGCTACGCCGTCGTAGCCCCCAAGCGCGGATCGTTTGCATATGTTCAACCCAGTCGTGCTCAAGGCAAGGAGGTTCGCTTTGAGCAGGATCTCGTTCGTGACGGGAGGGAATCAGCGAAGTGAAACGGCCAGTCCTGGCACCGCTCGCGCTCGCGTGACTGGGCGGTTCCCCTGGCGCCGAGGTCAGTCGGATGTGCGGCCAGCTCGCTTGAACGCACCCTGCTTCACTGCATCGATGGGTCGTTGACGCCGGTTGCATGCAAGAAGTCTTATCGAACCGTACGTGGCAATCGTTGGAGGTAGCTCATCATGAAATGCCTTGCTCAAACTGTCGTTATCCTTACTATCGCGGCTGCTCCGGTTCTCTCGTTCGCACAGTCGAACGGCCCCGTGACGACGGAACAGGTTCGCGCCGAACTCGTCCAGCTCGAACAGGCTGGCTACCACGTCGGTGACGGCGACAATGCAAGCTATCCAGCGGATATCCAGGCTGCCGAAGCACGCGTGGCCGCGCAGAACGGCGGGAGCAGTTACGGCGGGATGGTCAGCGGATCGTCAGCGTCCGGCGCGCCAGCGGCGGCCATTACCGGTTTGAAGCCGGTTTACTTCGGTCAGTAAGACACTGCGTTGACGGGCTGTCTTGTGCGGTCTCGCAGCACGTCGCACTAACGCATCACACGTTACACGAAAGCCCCTCTCCCGAATCGAGAGGGGCTTTTTGATTGCTTCGCGGAGTTTGGGGGAGAGAGGGCGGGGATCGTCTAGGCGAGCAGCAGCAATGCGTCCGCGAGCGAGAGTACCGTGGTGCGCGAATCGAATGCGGTGGAGAACAGGTGTTCGTGTACCACCGGATCTGGGTCGTAGCAGCAGTCCTTGACCGTGTACAGGCGGAAGTCCGCGTCGCTTGCATACGCGACCGACGACAGCACAACACCGGTCGATGCAATGCCGACCATGATCAGCGAGTCGATACCTTGTGCGAGCAGTCGCGCCTGCAAATCGGTGCCGAAGAACACACTGGCCCGGTGGGCAGCGATGACCGGTTCGCCAGCCCGCTGGCCCAGCTCCGGCGAGGTCTGGTCGTCGACGAAGAGACCGAGTTGCTTGATTCCCTGCCCGTTCTTGTTCAATGGGCTGACTTCCGGATAACCCGGACTGAAGCGGAGGTTGGCGAAATAAACGCTGACGCCTTTAGTCCGCGCCGCGTCGCAGAGCTTGCGCGTATTGGCAAGCAAGACCGGCGCGACCGATGGAAAGAGCCCGAGAATGTCGGTCTGATAGTGCATGACGAGAAGTGCGGTTTGGGCCGGCGCGATTGCCGGAATCGACTCCATTCACAATCCTCCTGTCTTTCGACACGCGGTTCCTGTTCACGACGCGAGAACGTCGAACGCGGAGAATCATCCATTGGCAAAACGACGCTCCGCTGCTGTGGAAATAGTACTTTATGTCGTCACGCATGGTTAGCCATGCAGATGAAGTATCGTCTGCGTGTCATCCTCAAACCTGATAACGGGCTTTGGCCAGGCTTCGATCGGGCCGGCTTATGCCTGTTGCATGATGTGCGCTTCCGAGGCTGCGACGTCGGCCCGAGCGTGGGAGAATGCATGGTCGAGTTGGACTGGACGCCATGACGTACGGTGGGTGGCGCGCGTGGTTTGTTTTGCTGTGTGTTTCCTTCACCGGGCATACGCGGCCCGACTTTCTAGCGAGTGCAAATCATGCACCAGGACCTGATCAACGCCTTGACCATCATTGGCGCCATTTCCCCCGTCGGTCGCCTGAAAATCGAAACTAAATTGCGCGATCTGCCGCAGCAGGAACAGTTGCAGATCGTCGCCTTGATCAAAAGCGCCGATAACCTCGCGTACTTCTGGCAGGGCAGCTGGGTGCAGGCGGCGCGCGCCTGGCTGCTGGTGCGTGTGGTCGAATGGATCTCGCTGGGCTCGTTCGTGCCGCCCAATGACCAGACGCAGATGATCGGGTGGGTCGGACAGCTGCGCACCATGGCAGAAACGGTGGTACGCCAGCAGTTGCTCGAGCTGGTCACGGGCCGCGCCACGCTGGATGCACTGGCGCTGGCGCAGTGCAATCTCGAACGGCAGTCATGGCAGCCGAAGGTGGCCTTTACTGAACCACTGAAGCACAACGATAACAAGTTCTGCTATCTCGTCCATGCCATGCGTCCGAGCACCGGGTTGATTGCGCCGACCAGGGACACGCTCAAAATGCACGAGTACACGGTGAAAAAGCTGGGGCGTTTCATCGAGAAGGGCAGCGACGGCACGCTAACGCTGAAATCGGCCGAGCTTTACCTGACCACCCCCAGCACGATCGAAGCCGAGATGCTCAGTTGCTCGCTGATCTGCGAAAACCGCAAGAAGCTATATGGCAACTTCAGCTTCGGTTTCATCCTCCAGGCACCGAGCACCAATATCTGTATCGCCAGTCCGAGTGATCTGGCGATTTCCAACTCCCAGGCGCGTGCCGCTGTGCTGGCCATGCAGCCCACGCCTTTGCACCGGCTGGTACAGGTGGACGCCTTCCTGGAGTCGCTGCTTGGCCTGTATCAGCAGCCGCTGAAGTCGCCGTCGCAAATCCTGGCACTCAGTTCGCCGACCGGGCACAACGAGGTCGTGGTGCTGGGCTTTGCCGGCAAGGAGCGGGTGAAGATCGCCGGCATCTTCATCAAGGTCACCAGCAAGAACATGCTATGGCAGTCCTTCGTGAATGACGATGCCGCGCACTGCCTGCGCGGCATGATTCTGACGTGTGCCGATATGTGTGGGGTGCCCATCGTGCCGATTCAGGACGATAACGACAAATGCCCCGGCTCGGAGATCGGCTTCCACGAATGGCTGGAAGGGAGGAAGGCCTCGCTGAGCCCCGGGAGCAGTCCGTCGATCCAGGCGACGCCTTCGCTGTCGACCGCCGGTTCCTCGTCGCTGGTGCTTGGTGACACGGTTTCGGTCTACCGCGATCGGGATCTTATCCGCGAATACGACATGATCGCTATCCGTCAGGATGCCAGAATGTACTTGCAGCAAGGCATGAATCCGGAGCAGGTGCATCGGCGCCTGCACGATCAAGGTGGGTTGCCGCATAAGGTGGTGGAGCGTGTGCTGGAGTCGCTGGGACATCGCAATTACATGTGAACGGTGTGGCGCGCAGGGAACTTTGCCGGCCGTTGTGCAGGTTTGTGTCGGTCCGCTTTTCGCCTGCCCCCATGACACTGGAAATATCAACAGGGGTACTCATGACAAACAAAGTCTTGCTGATTCCCACGCCGGCGGCGGCAATTCGTGCGTCTGGATTGACACACATTGATTTCGCCGATGGTTATTCCGGCCAGGCAGATCGAACCTACGTGGACGCCGAACAAGCCGCGCGCGCCGTGTTCGCCGATCCGCCACACGTGGTCCGATGTCTGATGGCCTTGCGCAACGGAATCGTGGCGCCGTTCGGACTAAGGGCAAGTGTTGACTTTAGCGATCGGGAGTCGTGTAGGTCGAGCGGAAAGTAGCCTGGGCTTGCGTCCAGCATTGAACGACGAAGACCGCATTGTGGCGGCCTCCAGGTGAAGCGTTGCTTTGCCGGACACGTGGACCACGACGCGAATTGGCGAGACTGGCAGGAAAGAAATCGTCGCGGTTCGGCCACAAGCTGTCAACCAGAGCGCGTGAAATCAACGTCTCCACTCTCGATTACTCCGCCGAAGCGGCCCGGCGCTCTTTGATTGCTCCAGTACAGATTGGTATGGTTTATCACGGCTTCCGGTGGCGGCGCACCTCTTCGCGTCATATCCTCTGTCGTATGGGCATCGCTGACCAGTGTTGCATCATAGCCGCGCGCGAGTGCTCCATGCAGTGTCGATCGAATACACATGTCAGTCTGCGCGCCGGTCACAATTAGTTTGCCAACCCCGAGCCTCGACAGCACCTGCTCCAGATCGGTGCTTTCAAACGCGTCGCGATAACTCTTTTCGACAATTGCTTCCCCTTGCACCGGGGCAAGCTCAGCAACGATCTGCCACGCTTCGCTGCCCGCCTTGAGTTCTTCGTCGGCGTGGCGGACCCAGACAACCGGCACCTGTGCAGCACGAGCCCGATCAATGAGCGAATTGACTGCGCCGAGCACTTCGTTACGTCGATATGCGTTCGCGATGACTGCGTTTTGAAGATCGATAACGATAAGTGCGGTGTTGGGGCGATCGGCTAACGTGGTCATGAGCAGATATATCTTGTGGAAAGAGCGTATCTTAGCGGGACTTGCGAACCGCAACGCAAGTGCCGCTTTGAGACGCGCAAGCGATACTCGTACGCGGGACCCAAAAGTCCGCAGCGGTTGGCTCACCGCCGACCGCGAGGCAGAATTCCCGAGACGGCCAGGAGCGGTCGCTCGATGGCAGCCCGGAATCGTCGATCAGCGCGATTGTTGCCCAGCAGGCGGTCCGCGTTTTTCGCAGCGAACCTCGCGTTTAACGCCCGCTCATCGACGCTTCCAGCGAAGCATCCCCCACACGTATGCAGGCGACGCGGGTTGCGTTCGCACCGTGCGAGACGGCCTGCGGAATATCCCGCGCGCAGGCTTCGATCGCATCCGGGCAGCGCGTGCGAAACGCGCAGCCGGAGGGCGGATTGAGCGGCGAGGCAATCTCGCCGCGCAACAGCAGATGACGACGCGCGCGCTCCACCACCGGGTCGGGCACCGGCACCGCGGAAAGCAGCGCACGCGTGTACGGGTGGCGCGGCGTGCCATACACGTCGCGCTTGTCGCCGAACTCCATTACGCGCCCCAGATACATCACCAGCACGCGGTGGCTGATCGCTTTGACCACGGCCAGATCGTGCGCGACGAATAGCAAGGAGAGCGACAGTTCGCGCTGCAGATCGCGCAGCAGGTTGACGATCTGCGCCTGGATCGACACGTCGAGCGCCGAGACCGGTTCGTCGCAGATCACCAGTTGCGGCTCGCCGATCAGCGCGCGCGCAATGCCGACGCGCTGACATTGGCCGCCGGAAAACTCGTGCGGATAGCGGCGCAGATGCTGCGCGTTGAGGCCGACGCGTTCGAGCATGGTCAACACGCGCCGCTGCACGTCGGCGCGCGCGATATCCTGGCCGTGCGTCGTCAACGGTTCGGCGACGATCTGTTCGATCGTCATGCGCGGGTCGAGCGAGGCGAGCGGGTCCTGGAAAATCATCTGCACGTCGCGGCGCAAATGCGAGGTGTCGCGGCGCCCGCCCGGCAGCATGGTTTCGTTGCCGAGCCAGCGCACGCTGCCGTCCGCCACCGGAGCCAGTCCGATAATGGCGCGCGCCAGCGTGGACTTGCCACAACCCGATTCGCCGACGAGCCCGACGGTCTCGCCGCGCCGAACGTTGAACGACACGCCGTCCACGGCACGCAGCGTGGCTTTGCCGGACCACGGAAAGCCGCCGCGCGACACGCCGAATTGCACTTTGAGATTGTCGACGCGCAGCAGCGTAGCCGCGTCCTGGCCGGAATGTGGAGTGGTATTCATGCGTGTTGTACCTCCAGGATTTCAGTCGCCGGACGATGGCACGCGCGCCGGGCACCCGCGCTGTTCTCCGTGGCGGCGAGCGCCGGGCGCGATTCACGGCACTTGTCGCTGCAATACGCGCAGCGAGGCGCAAAGGCGCAGCCCGCGCCGACTTCGCCAGGCAGGGGCGGATTGCCTGGAATGGTTTGCAACGGCAGGTCGTGGTCGTCGGTCAGGCGCGGCAGGGCGTTCAGCAGGCCGAGCGTGTACGGATGCGTCGGCGCGGCGAACAGCGCGCCCGCACTGGCCTGCTCGACAGTCTGTCCGGCGTACATCACCATCACGTCGTCGCACAGGCCGGCGACTACGCCCATGTCGTGCGTGATCAGAATGATCGCGGTGCCGCGTTCGCTGTTTAGCTCGCGCAGCAACTCAATAATTTGCGCCTGCACGGTGACGTCGAGCGCGGTGGTGGGTTCGTCGGCGATCAGAATTTCGGGCTCAGAGAGCAGCGCCATCGCGATCATCACGCGTTGCCGCATGCCGCCGGAAAACTCGTGCGGATACATATTGATGCGGCGCGCGGCATCCGGAATGCGCACCGATTCCAGGGTTTCGATTGCGCGGCGGCGCGCCTCGCGGCGCGACATCTTGCGGTGCAGTTGCAGCGTCTCGGTCATTTGCCGTTCGATTGTCAGGAACGGGTTGAGCGAGGTCATCGGGTCCTGAAAGATCATGCCGATGCGGTCGCCGCGAATCTGGTTCAGCTCCTTCTGATTCATGGTCAGCAGGTTTTCGCCACGATACATCGCACTGCCCGATACGCTGCCGTTGCCGGCCAGCAGGCCCAAGAGCGCCATCACGGTCTGGCTCTTGCCCGAGCCCGACTCGCCGACAATGCCAAGCGTGCGGCCCGCTTCCAGAGCAAACGACACGCCTTGCACCGCGTCGACGGGGGCGCCTTCGCGGCGCGTAAAGCGCACGCTCAGGTCTTTGACTTCGAGTAGCGGCATGTCAGCGGTCCTTCGGGTCGAATGCGTCGCGCAAACCGTCGCCGACGAAATTCACGCAATACAGCGTGACGCACAGCATCAAGGCAGGGCACAGCAGCAGCCAGGGCATCGATTCGAGCTTCTGCGCGCCGTCCTGAATCAGCACGCCCCAGCTCGTCATGGGTTCCTGCACGCCGAGGCCGAGGAACGACAGCACCGATTCGGTCAGCACGATGTTCGGCACCGTGATGCTGGCGTACACCACCACCACGCCGATCAGATTCGGCACGACGTGGCGCGCAATGATCGAACCCGAGCTTACGCCGATCGAGCGGGCGGCGTCGATGAACTCGCGCGAGCGCAGCGACAGCGTCTGGCCGCGCACCACGCGCGCCATGTCGAGCCACGAGAACGCGCTGATGGTCAGCACGACCAGGTAGAACGCGCGGCCGAACATCGTCATCATCAGGATCGCGATCAGCATGTAGGGGATCGCGTACATCATGTCGACGATCCGCATCATCACTGCGTCGACGCGGCCGCCCAGATAGCCCGCGGTCGCGCCGTAGGCAACGCCGATCAGCCCCGACACGAGCGTGCCGAGCAGGCCGACCTCGAGCGACACGCGCCCGCCTTGCAGCGTGCGCGCGAGCAGGTCGCGGCCAAGTTCGTCGGTGCCGAACAGGTGCATGCCCTGCAGCGTGGGCGCGAGGCTGATCGCGCTCCAGTCGCTGTCGATCAGATTGTTCGGCAGCAGCCAAGGGCCGACGACGCAGGCGAGCACGATCAGCAGCAGCACGAGCAGGCCGGTGAAGGCGGCGCGGTTGCGCACGAAGCGCCACGCTGCCGTGGCGAGCGGGCCGCGTGAACGCGGCGCCTGCGCAATGGCCGCGAGCGGATCGAGCGCCGCGGCAGTCGATTGAAGAGAGCGGGGCATGGATCAGTACCGGATGCGCGGATCGAGCCACGCATACGCGAGGTCGACCAGCAGGTTGAACAGCACGGCGACGGCGGTCGTCAGCACGACGAGGCCGAGCACGAGGGTGTAGTCGCGATTGATCGCACCGTTGACGACCAGTTGGCCGAGGCCCGGCAGCGCGAACACCGACTCGGTGACGACGGCGGCGGTAATCGACGAAATGCAGATCGAGCCGAGCAGCGAAACCACCGGCATCAGCGCGGGCTTCATGGCGTGGCGCAAGACAATCGTGCGGCCCGGCAAGCCCTTGGCGCGCGCCGTGCGGATGAAGTTGCCCGACAGCACTTCGATCATGCTGCCGCGCATCACACGGGCAATCGCGGCGACGTTGATGATGACGAGGAGGACGATCGGCAGCACGCGGTAGCGCCACTCGCCTTCGCCCCAGCCGCCGGCCGGCAGCCAGCCGCGCCCCTCGGAAGTTTTCAGCAGGATCGCGAAAATCCACACCAGCACCGGTCCCAGCACGAACGGCGGCACCACATTGCCGATATTGCCGAGCACCATCACGAAGTGATCGACGAAGCGATCGCGCCGCACGGCGGCCACCGTGCCGAGCGCGACGCCGATCACGAGCGCGATCGGCACCGACACGCCGCCCACGCCGAGGCTCACCGGCAGCGCTTTCCACACCAGATCGTTGACGGTCCAGTCGGCGTAGCGGAACGACGGCCCGAGGTCGCCATGCAGCAGCGAACCGAGGTAGTGCAGGTACTGCTGCCACAACGGCTCGTCGAGGTGGTATTTGGCATTGAGGTTTGCCATCACGGCCGCCGACAGATGCTTCTCGGTGTCGAACGGTCCGCCCGGGGTGAGGTGCAGCAGCAGATAGCACGCGGTGATCACGGCGAGAATCGTCGGGATCGCCCAGAGCGTGCGGCGTAGCGTATAGGCCAGCATGACGGTGGTCCCGCGCTTAGTGCTTGATCAGATACATGTCTTGGGTGGCGCGCTGGTCGACGTAGTTGGTCGACGTGTAGCCACCCACATACGGCTTGACGAGCCGGTCAGCCGAGTACTGGAACAGCGGCACCATCGGGTAGTCGTTCATGATCATGTCGTGCGCCTGCGTGAGCATCGCGGTGCGCTTGGCATCGTCGAGCTGCTGGTTCGCCTGCTCGACCAGCTTGTCGGCTTGCGGATTGCAGTTGTGCTGATCGTTCTGCAGGCTGTTGCAGCGGATCAGGTCGAAATACGACATCGCGTCGTTGTAGTCGACGAACCAGCCGTCGCGCGAAGCCTGCACCTTGCCGTCGTGGCGCTGCTTGAGGAGCACCTTGTATTCGACGTTTTCGAGCCTGGTGTTCACGCCGAGCTTGGTGCGCCATTCCGAGGCCGTGAACAGCGCGACCTTCTTGTGCAGGTCGTTGGTGTTGTAGGTGAGCGTGAAGGTCAGCGGCTTCGCATCCGAGTAGCCCGCTTCTTTCAGCAGGTTGCGCGCGTACTCCACGCGCTTGGGCATCGGCCAGCCGGCCCAGTCCGGCTTGAAGACGGCCGCGCCCTCGGTGCCCTTGGCAATCAGGCCGTACATCGGCACTTCGCCGTTCGCGGTCAGGCGCTGGGTCAGCAGGTCGCGGTCGAGCACCATCGAAAGGGCCTGGCGCACGCGCTTGTCCTTGAAGGCCGGGTCGTCGTTGTTCAGGCTGTAGTAGTAGGTGGCGATCTGCAGGCCGGTTTTCAGCTCGGAACCGAACTGCTTGCTCAACTGCGTATAGATGCCGGACGGGATCTGATACGTGTAGTCGAACTGGCCGGCCTGGTACATGCGCATCGCCGTTTCGTCGTTTTCGATCGGCAGGTAGGTCACTTTCGTGATCACCACGTTGGCGGCGTTCCAGTAGGCCTTGTTTTTCGTGCCCACGATACGGTTGCCCGGCTGCCAGTCGGCCAGCACGTAGGGCCCGTTGCCCACGAGATTGCCCGGGCGGGTCCAGTCGGCGCCGAACTTCGCGACCACCTCGCGATTGACCGGCGCCATGCTCGGCATGGCCAACAGTTGCGGGAAGAAGGCGGCGGGCGTCTCAGTCTTGACTTCCAGCGTGTAAGGATCGATTGCGCGCACGCCAAGGCTCGTGAGCGGCGCCTTGCCGGCGAGAATCGACTTCGCGTTCTTCACGAATTCAACCAGGATGGTGTACTTCGAACCGGTTTTCGGATCGATAACACGCTGCCACGAGTAGATGAAGTCCGCGGCCGTGACCGGCTGGCCGTTGCTCCAGCGCGCGTCGTGGCGCAGCCTGAAGACCCACGTATCCGGCGCGGTGCGCGTCCACGACTGCGCGACGCCCGGCACGATCGCGCCGGCCGCGTCGATGCGCGTCAGGCCCTCGAACAGGTCGAGCGCGATGGTGTCGCCGGTCCACGATTCGATGTGCGCGGGATCGAGCGATTCGGTTTCGGCGGGCACCTGGCGGGTGATTTCCTGGGTGGCGGCGAGGCTGACGCCGGGCGGCACCGTGACGGCGAAGGCGGTCGGGGAAAATGCAAGGACGAGCGCGGACAGCGCCGCGGCATGGACGAACGGGATTTTCATCGGTTGAGATCGCAGGAAAGGTCGAAAAGGAAACGCGCTGGCGCCACAGCGCCCGTTTAGCTGCGTTGCCCGGGCCGGGGCGGCCCTTGTTGCTTGTCCGACATGTAGGAATCCTTACATTCAGTAATGCAGGCATTCCCCGCCCGGAGCAACCGGAAAAGGCGCCTGCTTCTTAGAACAGCCTTGGTGTGCCCACCCGGACGACCGCCGACTCGACTTTTGCGGTGTTCAACCAGCTGTGCGGCACCGTCGATTCGTAATGCGCGCTGTCTCCGGCGTGCAGCACGAACGTCTTACCTTCCAGCGTCAACGACACTTCGCCGTCGATCACATGCATAAACTCTTCCCCGGCATGGGTGGTGACTTCGGAGCGCTTCTGCCCGGGTGGCATCCTGACGAGGATCGCTCGAGCTGACGGCCCCGGTCACGTTGGTCAGCCGCGCAAACAGATTGGCCGAATCCGCAAAACCGAAGAACTTCAACTGATCACTGCGGCTCACACAGCGTTCTTCGCTGGGTGAGTCGACGAACTACTGCACGGTGACGCCGAGTGCGTGGGCGATACCGGCCAGCGACGTGATGGACGGTGACGCCAGGCCACGCTCTACCTGCGACAAAAACGGCTTCGAGATACCCGCTGCCGTTGCCGTGTCATCCAGCGTGCGCTTGAGCCGCTGCCGCAGAACGCGGATCTTGCTGCCGATTTCAACTGCCGGACTGCTCTTTTGAATTGTCGTGACCATATCAGGAGGAAATTACCCCGTCAAAAGTTGTTTGATATAAGTAAATATGGTTTGATTGCTGTCCAGGACGGGGCGCGGGCCTTTAATCGTTAAGTGCTGGTTGGGCGCCCGCTCCGGTCCGCAATATTCTTTTCGCATGATGCGCATGCCCGCGACGATCATCGCACTCGATGGAGTGCACTCCGCGCGGCCACTTTCGCCATTTCGGCGCAGGCCATATGCGATGATGCCAATACTCCTTACATTTGCGCATCGCCATGCCATCCTCCAGCGCAACACGAACTACATCGCTTGCGCTCAACAGCGTGGCCACCATACTGGCTTCGATGTTTTGCTTTGCCGTGGTGGATGCACTGGCGAAGACGGTCGCGCTGCAATATCCCGCCAATGAAGTCACGTTTTTCCGAATGCTCTTCGGTCTGGTGCCCGCTGTGGCGATGTGCTGCCGGGGGCGCCGTTCGTTAGCGGAGCGCCTGGCCAACATCGACATCAAAGGACAGACTGCGCGTGCGCTGACGCTCCTCGGCGCATCGGGACTCTTCTTTGCCGGCTTACCGTACGTCCCATTGGGAGAAGCGGTTGCACTCGCGTATTCGGAAACGCTAATCGTCATCCTGCTCGCCCCTTTGATTTTGCGAGAGCGATTGACGGGAAGTGGCGTCGCCGCGGCGCTCGTCGGATTCTGCGGTGTGCTGCTCGTGGTGCGCCCGGGTGGCGGTCAGTCAAGCTGGCTCGGTCCGATGTTCCTTCTCCTCAGTGCTTTCTTCGGCGCGCTATCCATCGTCCAGATCAAACGCATACGATCTACCGACGACTCGGTGACGACGGTTCTGTTTTTCACCCTTGTAGGGACGGTCGTTACCGGTCTTACTGTCGTGTTCAACTGGCGCACCCCATCTGTGGAGGCGCTCTTGATCATGGCACTCCTTGGCGCTTTCGCGACCGCAGGTCAGATCTTGATGACGGTCGCTTTCCGCCAGGCGGACGTCGGGAAACTCGCACCGTATAACTACACGAGCATCGTCTGGGCGGCGCTATTCGGTTACGTCATCTGGGGCGAACTGCTCCAGCCCCTGTCCCTCGTGGGAATTGCACTCATCGTCGGCAGCGCCATTTCGGTCTCGGTTGGCCGGAAAGACAAGGAGGGGCCGCTCGCCTGACGAGTCATGCGCCGGCGTTCGGCCACGCGGTACTCCAGTCACCGCGATTCGCTGGAAGATCTCGCGGCGGGGCGGGCGCATTTCGCGCTCAGTTTCGCCGATGCGGATAGCACGCCGTGCGAAGGCGTGGAATCGCTGGACTGTTTCACCCACGAGTACGTCGTTGCGGCGCGTAAGCCTCATCCGCGCGTTTCGGATTCGCTGTCGATCGAGCAGGTTTCCTCGTCATGGAACGGGGCGACCGGATCATCGGCTTCATCAACTCGGGGTGCGCCTACGATGTCGTGATGTCGGACGAAGCGTTCAAGGAACTCGTCGGACACGACGCAGCGGCGCCAAACGTCGTCATCATGTCCGTCGTCGTCGACCCCGCGGAGCAAGGCAAGGGCTACTCGACGCTGCTGATGGCGACCTTCGTTGGCCGCATGCGGGCGATGGGCAAAGCCACCATCCACCTGATATGCAAGGACCGGCACGTCGATCTGTACCGGAAGTTTGGCTACGCGTACGTGAGGCCGTCTGCATCCGACCACGGTGGCATGGCGTGGCACGAGATGATCCTCGTGCTCTGACTCAGCGATTCTGCTCGGACACCTCTCCGGCATCGGCATCGGTCTCGCGCGTATCGTTGCGCAAAACCCCTGCGTTCGCGGCTGACTCTGTTGCCGCGCCCGTCCCCGCAGGCGGCAGCGGTCCGGCCGCCTCGTCGCCGAGCAAGGGGCGCTCGGGGTGCACGAACAGCCATAGCAGTGCACCGCAGGCGGCCGCCGCGCCGATCACGATCATGCCGCTCGCCCAGCTATGCGTGACCTTGACGATCAAAGCCAGCGTCATGGGACCCGCGACGTTCGAGAGAGCGCCCCACACGTTCGTCCAGCCCGACATGACACCGGCGAACGCGCGCCCGAGATCCTGCGTGGCCGACCAGACGACCACCTGCACGAATCCTACCGCGGCAAAAGAGAGGCACAGCAAGCCGATGACCATCGCCATCGATTCCGCGCGCGAGGCCGCCGTCAATGCGAGCGCGCTCACGACGAATCCCGTCATCGCAACGGGCGTGCGCGCCCGATAGATCGAGCCGGTCTTGCGAAGCAGCCAGTCGCTGAATGCGCCCGCGACGAATACCGCCACGAACACGGCAACCCAGGGCAACGATGCGTACAGACCCATCGCCTTGAGCGATAGCCCGCGCGCACGCATGAGGTAGGTCGGCAGCCACGTCGTATAGAAGCTCTGGATCAACACCAGCAGAAAGTACTGGAGACCGAAGATCCAGAAGCGCGGCTGCTTCAGGCAGCGCCTGAGCGCACCCCTGGCCGCCACGCGCTCGGGGGGCTGGCCGGCGGCGATGTACTCGACTTCTGCCTTTGTGATGAGCGGATGTGAGGCCGGCGTGTCGCGGTAGCCGAACCACCAGATCGCGCCGAGCAGCAGGCCCAGTGCGCCGAATCCAAAGAAAACGGCATGCCAGCCGAAGCGCGCGATGGTCCACGCCGTGAGCGGCGCCGAAACGATCGGGCCAAGATAGAGCCCCGCGAGCAGCAGCGCGTTGCCTTTCGCGCGCTCGCTGGCCGGAACCCAGCGCTTGAGCGCGACGACACTGCTCGACCAGTCCGCCGACTGCGCCCCGCCCAGCACGAGCCGGCAGCCGAAGAGCCAGGCGAACGAGGTGCCCAGGGGCGTGGCGAGCATCATGAGCGACCAGAGCGTGCTCGTGCCGAACAGCACCTTGCGCGAGCCGAAGCGTTCGGCAGCGCGGCCGGCCGGTATCTGCCCGATTGCATAGGCCCAGAAGTAGATCGTGAGAATCATCGACATCTCGACGATCGACAGGCCCAGTTCGTTCTGGATCGTCGGGGCCGCGACAGCCATGGCCGTGCGGTCGAGCGTCATCACGAACGTCAGTGGCGCAACGAGCAATGCCACGATCTTCCAGCGGAGATGGTTCACGGTGTGCAACATCCCTTGTATGAGAGACCGCGAATTACGCCTCGCGGTCGGCGTGATCGGGATCGGCGGCTTCGAACCCTACTGGATCGCGCTCGGCCCACTGACGCGCCCAGGCCAGCAGCGGCTGCAACGCGGCCAGAAGATTCCTGCCTTCGGCTGTCATCCGGTAACCGCCGTCGCCGTGCTCGACGAGACCGGACGCCCGCATTTCCGCGAGCCGCGTATTGAGCAGGCGGGCATTGGTGTCGCACGCTTCCTGGAGCGCGCGAAACGTCAGCGCCTCGCCGCGAAGTTCCCACAGGATCCGCAGTGCGGTACGCCGCCCGAGCAGGTCCAGCACGACCATGATCGGCCGTCCGGTGGTCGAGCCGCGTACGGGTTGTCCTGGCCGTGGAATTTTCATGCTTTACTTTTTAAAGCATCGAGTCCGGCCTGTCAACCAGCGAGCGCGCAACAGGCGTGGCGCCGATCCAGCGCTACGCATGATGCGAAAAGCGCTGGCCGAGTTCGCGCAACCACGCGAGAAAGGTGTGGATTGCAGGATCGTCGAGGCGTGCTTCGCGGACATAGCTGCAGTAGCGCCATGCCGGTAGGGCGGGGCCGTCGAACGGAAACACGAGACGGCCCTCTTTGACGTCGAGCGCGACCAGTGCGGTAGGACCCATTGCGATGCCCAGACCGTCGATGGCGGCTTGCAGGGTCAAGTAAAAGTGATCCAGTTGCTGGGAATGGCGCGTGGCAAGCTCTGGGTGGCCGCTTGCCGCAAGCCATTCCGCCCAGAGGCCGGGATAGGTCGCCGTGTGCAGCAGGGTGTGGTGCGCCAGGTCCGCAACGCGGTGTATCGGGTGAGACTCCAAGACCCTGGGTGAGCACACCGGCAGCCGGACTTCCGATAGAAACTCCTTGACCGCATACCCCGCCGACTTCTGCTCGCTGCCGCGAATCGCCACGTCGCATTCGTCGCCGAGCTTTTCGATGGGCTCATCCGAAGTCGTCAGACGGACCTCCACCGCCGGGTTGGTCAACTGGAAGCTGGAGAGCTGCGGCAATAGCCAGCGCAGCGCGAACGTCGTCGGCGCGTTGACCCTCACGATCTGCGCGCGCGTGGCCCGAAGCTGCTCACTGGTCGCCAGCGCGATGCGATCCAGCGCCGCCGATACCTCGGCCAGGTAGGCGCGCCCCGACGCGGTCAAGACGACCCTGCGGCCGCGACGCTCGAACAGGTCGAGTCCAAGCCAGTCCTCCAGTTGCCGAACTTGTCGGCTAACGGCCCCGTGCGTGACGCAAAGCTCCTCGGCCGCCATGGAAAAACTCTCCGCGCGAGCGGCGGCTTCGAATACGCGCAGGGCGTTCAACGGTGGCAGACGGCGCGACATCAGCCCACACTCCTATGTGACTTTTCCTGACAAGTCCCGTGAGTTTACATCGCTTTTCGTGGCAGCAGCGTCGCTCTATATTGAGGCCCTTTGCAGCAGTTCCGGTTCTGGATCTGTTCGATTAACTCACCAGGGGAAATCTCGCATGTCGAATGTCGTCGTGGTCGGCGCGCAGTGGGGCGACGAGGGAAAGGGCCGGATCGTGGACTGGCTCGCGGAGAAGGCGGATATCGTCGTCCGTTACAACGGCGGCCACAACGCCGGGCACACGCTGGTGGTGGACGGCCGGACCTACAAGCTGGCGCTGCTGCCCAGCGGCGTCGTGCGCGGGAAGCTGGGCCTGATCGGCAATGGCGTCGCGCTCGACCCCGAGGCGCTGCTCGCGGAGATCGACCGTATGGCGGCGCTGGGCGTGCGCGTCACGCCGGACGTGCTGCAGATCGCCGAGACGGCCACGCTGGTCCTGCCGGTGCATCGCGCGCTCGACGCTGCCCAGGAACGGACGCGCGCGAAGCCGCTCGGCACGACCTTGCGCGGCATTGGTCCGGCATACGAAGACAAGGTCGGGCGCCGCGGCCTGCGCGTGTGCGACCTGGCCGAACCGGCCCTGCTGGCCGAAAAGCTCGGCGTTCTGCTCGAGCACCACAACGCCTGGCTGCGTGGCTCGGGCCAGGAGCCATTCCCGTGCGAGCCGATGCTGAGCGGCCTGCTAGCCATGGCGCCGCGCATCCTGCCGTTCGTGGGCCGCGTCTGGGAGCAGCTCGACCGCGCTCATTCGTCGGGCAAACGCGTGGTATTCGAAGGCTCGCAGGCGGTCATGCTCGACGTGGATTGGGGCAGCTACCCTTACGTGACGTCGTCGAGCACCGTTGCCGCCGGCGCGGCCAGCGGCGCCGGCATCGCGCCGTCGCAACTGGGGCAGGTGCTTGGCGTCAGCAAGGTCTATGCGACGCGTGTCGGCGAGGGCCCGTTCACGTCGGAACTGGACGGCGCGCTCGGCGACGTGCTGCGGCAGCGCGGCGGCGAGTACGGGGTCAACACGGGTCGCCCGCGCCGCTGCGGCTGGCTGGACACCGTGCAACTGCGTCAAAGTTGCAAAGTCGCGGGCATCAACCAGCTCGCGCTGACCAAGCTCGATGTGCTCGATGGCTTCGAGTCGGTGCAGCTCTGTGTGGGCTATCTGCTCGATGGGGAGCGGATCGACTACATGCCATCCACGAACGCCGAGCAGCAGCGCCTGCAGCCGGTTCTCCAGCGCTTCGACGGCTGGGCCGGTTCGACCCGGGGCATCCGCTCCTACAGCGATCTGCCACCGCAGGCAGCGGCGCTGATCGAAGCGATCCAGAACGAAGTCGGCGTTCCTGCGGCGATGGTCACCACCGGCCCCGAGCGCGACGATGCGATTGTCCTGCAGTCCTCATTCGCGTAATGCTCGAATACCGGCCTAACCTTCGCTGTCCATCCTTGAGCGGATCTCGGCAGCCGAGAGGTCGCGCTGATGGGTGGCGATCTGCCAGGTGTTTCCCCACGGGTCTCTGACCATCGCGCGCCTGTCGCCGTATGGGAGGTCGGCCGGAACCTCGAGCGAGACCGCGTTTGCCGCAATCGCCCGCTGATAGGTCGAATCGGTGTCCTGAACGTAGACGTACAGAAATGCCGGCATCGGCTCGCGCAGACCGTCCGAGCCGCTCACCATGACGACGGAATCGCCGATCCTGATTTCGGCTGGCAGGCCGTCGCGGAACGCGCCCTGCGCCTGAAACACCGTCTTGATGAAGGTGACCAGGTTCTCCGCGTCGCGTACGACGATTCGGGGCGTAACGGTGTGCCATCCATCGGGCTGAAAATTGGCCATGTCGGGCAGCCTCGCAAGAGATTCGCCCGGGCATTGTCCGCCGGGCGCCGGCTTGGCGCTAGCCGCGTTTGCGCAGCGGCTCGAGCAAGCCCTTCAGGCCGTTATGGTCCAGCTCCTGCATCAGCGCGAGCAGACGGCCGATCTCGCCGGGCGGGAACCCTTCGCGGGCGAACCAGTTGAGGTAGTGCCCGGGCAGGTCGGCGATGAGCCGGCCCTTGTATTTGCCGAAGGGCATGGCGAGGGTGACAAGGCGTTCGAGGTCTTGGGCTTGCATGGCGGTATTGTGCACGGCCTCGCGTTTGCGCGCGAATGCTAGCGGGCGCGAAGCTCGGACGGATCAAGGAAAAAGTCCCGGTTGCCGCCCATGCGCGCGACCATGAAGTCGATGAGCGTCTTCACGCGCAGGGACTGTTCGGTTCGATGCCGGTAGTAGGTATAAATCGTGCCGTATTCGGTGACGTGCTGCATTAGTAACGGGATGAGTCGTCTGCTGCGGATATGCGTCGTGGCGTTGAAGCTGCCCAACTGCCCGATGCCGAGACCCGAGAGCACCGCCTGCGTTTCCAGTTCCGTATCGTTCACGCAGATGGCGGCGGGCACGTCGCGATAGACGATCTCGTCGCCGACACGGAACTGCCACTGCGCGAGCTTGCCCGTATTGGCGCGCCGGTAGCCGGTGCAGCCATGTTGCGCGAGTTCTTCGATGGTCTGCGGCGCGCCGTTGCGCTCGATATATTCCGGCGATGCGCACACGATCAGCTGAATCGGCACCAGCCGGCGCGCGATCGAGCCGCCCGCAGGCGGCGGTCCGCCGCGAATACCCACATCGGCGCGGTCGGTCACGAGATCCGTGAACTGATCGTCGAATTGCACTTCGAGTTGCACGTTCTGATAACGCTTCTGGAATTCCTCGAAGTACCGCCACAGGACGGGGAGCCCGACGGCGCGCGGCGCACTCACTCGGCCTGCTGAACGTCACGCGTGCGGTGTTGCCGACGATGTGCGCCAACCGCTCGGGCCACGTGATCAATATTTCATCGATTGGCGGCTATCGCGCCGCGGCCGGATTTGGCGTGTACTCGTCGACGAAGTTCGCCGTCGAAGGCATTACGGAAGCGCTGCATGCCGAGTTGAAGCCGCTCGGCATTCACGCGACTGTTGTCGAGCCGGGCTATTTCCGGACCGACTTTCTGGACGCTTCCTCGCTGCTCGTCGCGCCGGACGTGATCGACGACTACGACGAAACTTCGGGCGCCGTTCGCCCCGCAAGGCCGCGCAAATGAATCACAACCAGCCCGGCGACCCGACGAAGCTGGCCGCCGCCTTGATCACGCTCGTCGACGCGTCGAACCCGCCGTTGCGCCGTCCGCTCGGCACCGACACCCTCGCTGCCATTGCTGCGAAAAACGCTTACGTGACGCAGGAAATGCAAACGTGGCAGGCGTTGTCGGCATCGACTGACTTCGCTGCCTGAGTGCCCTGGCAACTTGGCCTGCGGCCCGTGCCGTTCCTCACGGCGTCCCGTTTGCGCAATGCACGGCAAACCCGGGCCGTTCGGCCAGCCGTTCGAAATATGCAGAAACAGCCGGCAAATGCGGGTGCTCGAACGGCGTGCCGAACCAGCGGTTCACCGACAACCCAACGGGAATATCGGCAAGCGAGAATTGCGCGCCGGCGACGAACGCGCCGGTCGCCTGCAGCCGCGCGTCGAGAATGCGCATATGTCGGGTCCAGTTCTCGATGGAAAGCGCGATTTCGCCGGGTGCCTGGTGAGCCGGCGACGCTCTGACCAGGGCGAGAAATGCGTAGCTCCACGAACGGTTCAGGTCGGTCGCCTGCCAGTCCATCCATTGATCGACGCGAGCACGCTCGAACGCATCGGCAGGATAGAGCTGCGCGCCGCCATAGCGCGACGCCAGATAGCGGATGATGGTGTTCGACTCCCACAGAACGAAATCGCCATCTCTGATGACCGGCACGAGCGCGTTGGGATTCAAGGCGAGGAATTCCGGCGTATGCGCCGAGCGAAAGCCCGAGCCCCAATCCTCACGCTCGAAGGGGAGGTTCAGTTCGACACAGGTCCAGAGCACCTTGCGAACGTTGATGGACGATGCTTTGCCGAGGATGTTGAGCATATCGAAAGGAAAGAAGAGGGAGTCGCGCCCGTGCACGATACGTCATGCATGTGGCCGCGGCCATATACAGTTCCCCGAACATGCGCCGCTGCAGTTCCCGGCAACGCTTGCAATCCGCACGCAACCGGTGCATGGTTCAACGACTTTCCCCGGCTCGAACCAGGAGACTCAACGATGTCGCTCGCGCTATACGGTCATCCTTTTTCCTCGTACACGCAGAAGGTGCTCATCGCGCTGTACGAGAACGGCACGCCTTTCGAGTTCCGCGGCGTCGGTCCGGATTCGCCCGAGCATACGGCGCAGTGGCTGCAACGCTGGCCGCTGCGCAAGTTTCCGGTGCTCGTGGACGGCGAGCGCAACGTTGCGGAAACCAGCATCATCATCGAATACCTGCAGCTCGCGCATCCCGGGCCGGTGCGCCTGCTGCCCGCCGATCCCATGGCCGCGCTCGACGCGCGCTTTCTCGACCGCTTCTTCGACCTGCACGTCATGACGCCCGTGCAACGCGCCGTGGATGGCGCGTTGACCGGCGACCCGGCGCGGCGCGACGAAGGGCGTGCCTTTGCTGAGGAAAAGCTCGAACTCGCCTACGCATGGCTCGAAGGCCATCTGGCGGGCAAGACGTGGGCGGCGGGCGAGGACTACACGATGGCGGACTGCGCTGCGTCTTCGTCGCTTTTCTACGCGGACTGGACGCATCGCATCGCCCCGGCGTATCCCGTGCTGCGTGCCTATCGCGAGCGCCTGCTCGCGCGGCCCTCCTTCGCGCGGGCCGTGAACGAGGCGCGGCCGCATCGTCCGCTCTTTCCGCTCGGTGCGCCGGATCGCGATTGAGAGCGCGATTTCGTTAAGGGATGCAAAGTATGCGGGGCGGGAATGCGAAAAGAGGCTTGCGCGATGCCATGCAAGCCTCTTTCGCTCTACAGACATCGGAATCAACCCACCGAAGGCTCCCCTTCGCCGGACTGCTTGCCGGGGCGGTCGGCGGGCGACTGCTTGCGCGACTTGTCATCGCGCTCGGGCATCGCGCTGCGCTGGTCGTCGCTGTGCTCGGTGTGTTTCTGCTGCGGGTTTTCGCTGGCCTGGCTGGCGCCATGTTCATGGGGCTTTGGGGTGCTGGCGGTCATCGTTCCTCTCCCGTTCCGGTAGACCCGCCGGAACCCGCAAGGCCCGCGCCCGGCGGGTGAATCGGCCCTAAGCGCTTTCGCGCTCCTTGAGCCGTTTGCGGTGCGCGGCAACTTTCGCGCGATTCCCGCAGATCGCCATGCTGCACCAGCGGCGCGCGTGCCCGCGCGTGTGGTCTGCGAACAGCAGCGTGCATTTCGGGCCTTCGCAGGCTTTCACGTGCGTGAAGTCCTGCTCGCAGACCAGTTTCGCCAGCGCCTCGGCAATGGGCATCAAGAGCGATTCCGGTGTAATCCAGCGGCGATTCACGCGGTACTCGAACGTCGCCGCGCCCTCACTGCCGGCCGCAACGACTTCGCCATAGCCGTCGTCACGCGCAAGCAACTCGTTGAGCGGCGCGAGTTCGCCCAGATCGGCGCTGGCGAGCGGCCGGCCTTTTCTTTCCCGCACGAAGCGCCTGAACCATTCGCGTAGCGCGCGCGCCTCGCCCGCCACGGCGTCGAACTCGGCCGCGGTGAACTGTGCGCGCAGGGCGGCAAGCGCCCGCGCGGGGACCATGCCCGCCTGTTCGAGCCAGGACAGCAAACCTTCGCCGTCGGCGATCCAGTCGATCGGCACGTCCACCGGTGTAGCCACCGAGTTCAGGAAGTCGAGCCCCGGCGCGTCGGCCACGAATATCGCCGGTATGGGACGAAAGTCCATTTGCTTGCCGCAAAAGGGTAATCAGGGTGCATTCAGTGTAACCATTAAAATCGTCCTTGACAAGTTACATCTCTGGTGAGTAACCTCTAAACCATCAACTAAGCGGTTACACAAGGAGCGAAGCATGTCTCGCTGCAAAACGAGCGTGGTGCTGGCGCACGGCGCCTGGGCGGATGGGTCGATCTGGAGCAAGGTGATCGAGCGGCTGAACCGGCTGGGCATCGACGCCGTGGCGGCCCCGTTGCCGCTCGCTTCGCTGGGGGACGATGTGGCGGCGCTCGAGCGCACGCTCGAACGGGTCGAGGGGCCGGTCGTGCTGGCCGGCCACGCGTACGCGGGGGCCGTGATCGGCGCCACGCGTGCTGCGAATGTCGCGGCGCTGGTGTACGTGGCCGCGCTGGCGCCCGACGAAGGCGAAACCGTGGCCGACGTGTTCTATCGCGGCAAGACGCACCCGCAGGCACCGCAACTCGCGCCCGACCGGCACGGCTGGATCTGGCTGCCGCACGAGGCGTTTGCGAATGCGTTTGCGCAGCACGCCACCGCGCTAGAGGCGGCGGCGCTCGCCGCGATCCAGCGTCCGATTGCGGCGGCGTGTATTGGCGAAGCGGTGGCGCGGCCGCTCTGGAGAGACCGGCCGGCCTGGTTTCTCGTCGCCGGCGAGGACCGCATGATCGATCCCGATACGCAGCGCTTCATGGCCAGCCGGATGAATGCCCAGATCCGCGTCGATGAAGTCGATCACACGCCGAGCGTCACGGCGCCCGATGCCGTGGCCGAGGTCATTGCTGAAGCCGTTCGGTCCGTCTCTTCGCGCTAAACGCGCGGTTTTCCGTTCACCTCTGGAGGAATCCATGACTGCCATTGCCTACCGCCGTGCCGATGTCGACGGCTTCAACGTGTTCTACCGGGAAGCCGGGCGCGTCGGCGCGCCGAAGCTACTGCTGTTGCACGGCTTTCCGAGTGCCGGCCACATGTTCCGCGACCTCATCCCGAAGCTGGCCGACCGCTTTCATATCGTCGCGCCGGATCTGCCCGGCTTCGGTCAATCGGACCTGCCGGCCCGGGATCAGTTTGCGTACACGTTCGAGAACATCGCGAAGGTGATGGGGCGCCTCACCGAGCGCATCGGCTTCGACCGCTTCGCGGTGTACGTGTTCGACTACGGCGCACCCACGGGCTTTCGCCTCGCACTCGCGCATCCCGAGCGCATCACGGCGATCATTTCGCAAAACGGCAATGCCTACGAGGAAGGCCTGAGCGACGGCTG
This sequence comes from Paraburkholderia sp. BR10937, assembly GCF_040965695.1. Taxonomy (NCBI): domain Bacteria; kingdom Pseudomonadati; phylum Pseudomonadota; class Betaproteobacteria; order Burkholderiales; family Burkholderiaceae; genus Paraburkholderia; species Paraburkholderia sp. BR10937. Next base: position 92,954 of record NZ_JBFRCL010000004.1, on the reverse strand, counting down.
GAATCCGATTCGCGCCTACTGGCAGGACGCGTCGCCGGCCAATCGCGAGGCACTGCGTGCGATGCTCTCGCGCGAAGCGACGATCTGGCAATACACGCACGGCGTGCCCGATCCGTCGGCGGTGTCGCCGGACGGCTATTCGCTCGACGACTACTATATGAACCGCCCCGGTGCGGACGAGATCCAGCTCGACCTGTTCCGCGACTATCGGAACAACGTTGCGCTCTACCCCGAGTTTCAGGCGTATTTCCGCACGCATCGGCCGCCGTTTCTCGCCGTGTGGGGCAAGAACGATCCGTTCTTCCTGCCTCCGGGCGCGGAGGCATTCAAGCGCGACTTGCCGCGAGCCGTGGTGCGCTTTTTCGACACCGGCCACTTCGCACTGGAAACGCATGCTGACGAGATCGCCACGGCGATCACGGAATTTCTCGCTTGATGGTTGGCAATACTGATCGAATGAGGAGCGGGAAGATGGCCGGAAAAGTCGCAATCGTAACGGGCGCAAGCCAGGGCATTGGCCGTTCGACGGCCGTGAGGCTGGCGCGTGACTTCGACGCGATCGCCGTGGTGGCGCGCAACCGCGAGCAGCTCGAAGAGACCGCCGCGCAGGTGAGGAACGCGGGCGCCGAGGCGCTCGTCATCGACATTGATCTCTCGCTTGCCGAGGCTGCGCGGCAAGTGGTCGAGCAAACGCTCGCGGCGTACGGACGTATCGACGCCTTGCTCAACATTGCCGGCGCGGTGCCGCAGATCGATCTGTTCGAAATGACCGACGAGCAATGGGAGCGCGGTCTCGCGCTCAAACTGCACGGTGCGCGACGCTTGACGATCGAAGCGTGGCCGGCGCTGAAGGCCAGCTCGGGCGCGGTCGTGTTGATGTCGGGCAATTCGGCCGTGTTTCCGAAGGCGCCTTATGCGGCCGTGGGCACGATCAACGCGGCGATCGTCGCGCTGGCGAAGGCCTTCTCGGACCGCGGCATCGCGGACGGCGTGCAGGTCAACAGCGTGCTGCCCGGCCCCGTGATGACGGGCCGCCGCCAATCGTATCTGGAGCACTGGGCACCGCTGCATGACGTGAGCGTCGAGGAAGCCACGGCGAAGTTCCCGACCGAAGCCGGCATTGCGCGCTACGGCATGCCCGGGGAAATCGCCGAACTGATGGCGTTCATCGTCTCGCCGGGCGCGCACTGGATGACCGGCACGACGCTCAGGATGGACGGCGGCGAGGTCAAGTCGATCTGAGCGGCGAGGCGCGCCGGTTCCCGCACCGGCGCGCCTCGCATTACCGGATGGATGTGAGTACAACAGATGACGCAGGCGCTCGCCTGCGTTTGCGCTCGGGTCCTCCGTTTTGCCCACATTGCGCACACGGGGTAATCAGCAGATCCCGCCCGACCCCGCCGCCGTCGCGCAGCGCGTGAACGGCACGCTCGCAACGCTCGCGGCGGGCAGCCCGCAGTGGAGCATGCAGCTGCCGACCGCGCGCAGCAATATCGCCAGCGCGTTCTGGCGCATGCCGGCGACGGCGTCAGGCAAGCGCGCCTTCGGTGAAGCGACCTTCGATCCCGCGACGGGCGCAAAGGTCAGCGCGCGCGACGCGCTGGGCGGCGAGTTCTTCTATCGCTAGCGCGCCGTGCTTTCCCGCGTTCTGCGCGGTGCCGGATGGTGCGCGTTGCTCGTTGCACTGTGGCTTGCGGTAGCGGTGCAGGGCTGGGCGCTCGGGCTCGTCTGGTATAGCGGCTGTACGAGTCTCGCAGCAGGCATCGTGTATGGACTCCTGATCGTTTATGCGCAGCGAACGTCGGCACGGTGAAGTATGGGCGTCGCGGCATTTGCAAACATGCCGGTCTCAACGCTTTATTTAAGCTGCGGTTACAGATCGCCGGCCTTCATCCGTACCGCATTGGGTGTCTTGCGCCAACAACGGCACCAATTTCACGCGGGGGGCATTCCGGAGCAAGCGACTAATATAGGAATACCGATTACCCGGTGCGTGAAGGAGTTGCAAACATGAAAAAGCTTGCGCTTATGTTGCTTCCTGTTCCGCTCACCATGCTGGCGCCGGTCGCTCAAGCGCAAAGCAGCGTTACCCTGTACGGCGTGATCGACGAAGCCTTTCAGTTCGTCCACAACGCCGACGCTCAGGGCAACAACCTGTATCGGATGCAAGGCGGCAATCTGCAAGGGTCCCGCTGGGGCTTGAAGGGAACGGAGGATCTGGGCGGCGGCCTGAAAGCGATCTTCCAGCTGGAAAGCGGATTCGATATCAATAGCGGGACTTCGCAGCAGGGCAGCCGCCTGTTCGGCCGCCAGGCGTTCGTGGGCCTGACGCACCAGCAGTACGGTACGCTGACCCTGGGCCGTCAATACGACCCGGTCGTCGACATGGTCCAGCCGCTTACCGCAGACAATTACTGGGGCAGCACCTTTGCCACGCCCGGCGACGTCGACAACAACGACAACAGCTCGCGTACGAACAACGCGGTCAAGTATCTCTCGCCGAACTTCGCGGGCTTCCAGATCGAAGGCATGTATGCGTTCGGCGGCGTCGCGGGCGCGACGGGCTCGCAGCAGACCTGGTCGGCGGCGGCGAGCTATGTGACCGGCCCGTTCAGCATCGCGGCGGGCTATCTCCGCATGCATAACGCAAACTCCACGATTCCCCGCACCACCTGGACCAGCACCTCGGACGGCACGTTCGATGGCGGCTTTCAGAACCTCGCTTACGAAACCGCCAAGTGGGTCGGCATTGGCTCCGTCGCGCTGCAATACGTGGCCGGACCGTGGACGTTCGGCGGCCGGTATAGCAATGCGCAGTACAAGGCCGACGCGCAATCGCTTTTCCCATCCAACCAGCGCTACAACGTCGCTGGCGGTTTCGTGAACTATGCGCTCACGCCGGCGTCGCTCATCGGTGTCGGCTATACGTGGACGCACAGCGCGGGCGACACCTCGGCAACCTACAACCAGGTCTCGCTGGGCGGCGACTACAACCTCTCCAAGCGCACCGACGTGTACCTGGTCGGCGCGTGGCAGCACGCCAACGGCACGCAGCGCGTACCGACCGCAACGGGCTCCATTCTGACCACCGCGGTCGCTTCCGTGGCGGACTACGGGTTGAACGGCAGTTCGAGTTCGCAAATCATGGTGAGCCTCGGCATTCGCCACAAGTTTTGATTCGCCACTGTCTCTCTTCTACGCCCGCCATACCACGTGGCCGTACCGGCCGTGGGCCGGCGGGCGCTTCATGGCGCCTGTCAGCCGCTGTGGCTGGCGGTAGGACCATGGTCTGATTGTCTTCGCTGTGCCGCTCCCACATCATTGAATGGACCACTGCGCCGGTCGCGCGGCGCGGTGCTTGCCCGCATTCGGGCGTCGTGCCGTCGGCACGACTGTCGCTTCTCAACCTCCCGCCGATAGCAGCAGGCGTAATCGGTGCGCTCTCGCACGCACTCAAGGAGTTGATATGGATACCTATATAAATCGTCGGACCGGCGCCCTGTGCGCCGCCGTGCTGCTTGCGATGAGTGCCGCGCAGGCAACGCCTATCGCCTATCCGGCGAAAGGGCAGAGCGCGCAGCAACAGCATGCGGATGAATCGGCATGCTACTCGTGGGCGAAGAGCAACACGGGTATCGACCCGAAGCAGGTTGCGTCGACGCCACCGCCGCCTTCGGGCCCGGCCGTGGGCGGCGGCCAGCGTGTCCAGGGCGCGGCGCGCGGCGCGGCGGGCGGCGCGGTGATCGGCGCGATCACCGGCGACGCGGGCAAGGGCGCGGCAGTGGGCGCGGCGGCCGGCACGATGGTGGGTGGCTCGCGTGCGCGGCAGGAACGGCGTGCCCAGCAGGCCAACGCCCAGCAACAGCAGCAGGGCGCAATCGACACCTTCAACCGCGCCTTTGCCGCGTGCATGCAAGGGCGCGGCTACACGGTCCAGTAGCGGCCGCGATGCTTGCTGTGGCTCGCGGCGGCGTAAGACCAAGGTCCGATTTGTCCTGTGCGCCGCGTCTGCGACTATGTAACTGCTCGATGAGCAACGATGTGCGAGTAACGTCTCATTTCCGCGTGACGTTCGATCCGCATGCGTGAGTGCCGTATCCGGGCTGTCTAAACTCAATGGAGGACAACAATGAAGCGACGGATTTTTGTGCTTACGGCGGCGGCCGCGGCTGGGCTGGCTGCAGCGGGTTGCAGCACGACCACGAGCAGTGGGACGAGCGGCGCGACCGATGCGGCGAAACGCCAGGAGATCGACGCGGCCGTGGACGGCACGATGTCCCGGCTGTTCTCGACTGTCCCAGGCTCGCAGGAACTCGTGTCCAAGTCGCAAGGCGTACTGGTGTTTCCATCGGTCGGCAAGGCGGCGTTCATTATCGGCGGGTCGTATGGCCAGGGTGCGTTGCGCGTAGGCGGATCGACGGTCGGTTACTACAGCACGGCGGCCGCTTCGTTCGGCTTGCAGGCAGGGGTGCAGTCCACCGCCGTGATCTTCCTCTTCATGACGCAGGAGTCGCTCGACAAATTCCGCAACTCGAAGGGCTGGTCGGTTGGCGGCGACGTTGCCGTTACGCTCGTCAAGGTCGGTGCGAACGGGCAGATCGACACGAGAACCGCAACGGCGCCGGTCCAGGCGATCGTGATGACCAATACGGGCATCATGGCCGATGCGTCGGTCGCCGGCACCAAGGTGACGAAGCTCGATCTGTAACAGGAGGTCGCGATGCCGTACCTCAAATGGATTGTTTCCGCAGTCATCGTAGCCGCGGCGCAGCTTGCCGCGGCCCAGGGCCAGACGACGGCCAACGTGACGCATGAGCCTGGCAAGGCGACCGTCACCGGCATGCACAAGGTGACGGCGACCATCACGAAGATCGATGCCGACACCCGCACCGTCACGCTCAAGCGTCATGACGGCAAGCTGGTCGAAGCCGAGCTGGGACCGGAAGTCAGAAACTTCGACCAACTCAAGGTCGGCGATGTCGTGACGATGACCTATAAGGAATCGCTCACGCTGAGCCTGAAGAAGGGAGGCGGCGGCGAGACCTCGGTGCAGGAAACGCCGCAGGTCGAGCGCGCGGCTGCCGGCGAGAAGCCCGGCGGCATGGTCGGGCGTGAGGTGAAGGTCACGGCGAATGTCGTGGCGGTCGACACCAAAACGAAAACGGTCACCCTGATGGGACCCGAAGGGGGGACGATGGACCTGCGGGTCGAGGATCCGCAACAGCTTGCAAACGTGCAGGTCGGCGATCAGGTCGAGGCAGTGTATACGGAAGCGTTCGCCGTATCCGTCAAGCCTGCACAACACAAGTAGTCGCGCATGGGGCAGCCGCTTGCGCTCAGGATGCCGGTCGGCGCGCACGGCGGCGCCGCTCTGGCTGTCCTCGTCAGTAACCGAACGCTAAGTCAAATGAACAACGTGACACGATCCGTGGCCGTCGTCGACGACGAGGAGTCGGTCGGGCGTGCGATTCAGCGCCTGTTGAAATCGGTCGGCATCGACTCCGACGTGTACACCAGCGGCGAGGCCTTTCTCGACGCGCTGGCGGCTGCGGCGCCCCACGCGCCGGTGTGCGTGGTCCTCGATATCCAGATGCCCGGCATCAACGGTATCGAGGTGCAGCGCCGGCTGGGCGGCACCGGCATCCAGTGCATCGTGATCACGGCGCACGATGACGCGCGCGTGCGCGCGCAGGCACAAGCGGCCGGCGCGGTTGCGTACCTGCGCAAACCGTTCGACGACTCCGCGCTCATCGGCGCGGTCCATGCGGTGCTTGGTGTGCCGCCACCGGGCTGACGCCCCCGCATGCCGAATCGGTACAGCGACGATGAATCGACCACGCCACGACCGGATTCCGGGAGGCCCCGCAATGAAGCGCGCCGAGCTTCTTGTCTGCCACGACTGCGATCTCATGCAGCGCGGCGCGCCTTGCCCGCGGGGGGGCACGCTGCGCTGCCTGCGCTGCAACGCCGAACTCGAAAGGAATCTACCGGAAAGCCTCGGCCGTGCGCTCGCGTTCGCTTTGGGCGCGCTCGTGCTGTTCGTCATTTCCAACCTGTATCCGATCGTCGGGCTTTCGGTGAACGGCAATCTCGTGCGCACGACGCTGTGGCATGCGGTCGAGATTCTCTATCTCGACGGCATGTGGCCCATCGCGGCGCTGGTGTTCGCCACGACGATCTTCATGCCGGGCATGCAGGTCGTGTGTCTGCTCGCCCTCCTCGTGCCGCTCGCGTTCAACCGCGCGCCCTGGCAGGCGCCGCTCCTGTTTCGCGCGATGTACATCGCGCGGCCCTGGGGCATGACCGAGGTGCTGATACTCGGCCTGCTGGTCGCGCTCGTGAAGCTGTCCCACATCGCCACGGTCGTGACGGGCGTTGCGTTGTGGTCGTTCGGCGCGTTGATGCTGGTGCTCGCGGGCGCGAGCGCGGCGTTCGACGCGCGCCAGTTCTGGTCGCGTGTGGCGCGGGCGACGCAGCCGGCCAGCGCGGTCAGGGTGCCCGACGCGCCCGGCGTGACGACGAACTTCGCGGCTGGCGAGGCGGCCGGAACGCGCGGGGAGCGCACCGCAGGCCCGCTCACGGGCGCCGCATGCGGCATCGCGCGCTGCCATGCATGCGGGATGCTCGCGCGCATGCCAGCGGCCGCGCATGCGGCGACGTGTCCGCGCTGCGGCAGCGCGCTGCATATGCGCAAGGTCGCGAGCCTCTCGCGCACCTGGGCGCTGCTGGTCGCGGCGATGGTGCTGTACGTGCCGGCGAACGTACTGCCCGTCATGGACACGAGTTCGCTGTTCGGCACGCAGAAGGACACGATCATGAGCGGTGTGGTGTATCTGTGGGTGTCGGGGTCCTGGCCGCTTGCGCTGCTCGTGTTCATTGCCAGCATCGCCGTGCCCATGCTGAAGATACTCGGGCTTTCGTATCTGACGTGGACCACGCAGCGCCGCTGGACATGGCTGCCCGAGCAGCGCACGCGCATCTACCGGCTGATCGAGCTGGTCGGCCGCTGGTCGATGCTCGACATCTACGTGATCACGATGCTCGTCGCGCTGGTGCAGTTCAACGCGCTCGCCACGATCAAGGCGGGCCCCGCGGCGATCGCCTTCGGCGCCGTCGTGATCCTCACGATGTTCGCTGCGAACATGTTCGACCCGCGTCTCATCTGGGACGCGATGGAGCGCGAAAATGGCAGCGCCCGGTAACGACAATTCCTTGCCGGACCTGCCCGAGGCGAAGCCGGTGCGGGGCTCGCGCTGGCGCATGCAGATCGTCTGGCTCGTGCCGATCGTCGCGGTGCTGATTGGCGGCTGGCTCGCCGCCAAGGCGATCATCGAGGAAGGGCCGACCATCACGATCAGCTTCAAGACCGGCGACGGCCTCGAGGCCGGCAAAACGAAGATCAAGTACAAGGACGTCGATATCGGCGTGGTGAAGGCGGTCACGCTCTCGCCCGATCACAAGCGTGTGATCGCGACGGGCGAGCTCGTGAAAGATGCGGCGAGCATGCTCGTCGACAACACGCGCTTCTGGGTCGTGCGTCCGCGCATTTCGGGCGGCACGGTGTCGGGCCTGGGCACGCTGCTCTCCGGCTCGTTTGTCGGCATGGATGAAGGCAACTCCGGCAAGGCGCGCCACGACTTCGTGGGGCTCGAAGTGCCGCCCGTGATCCCGAGCGATATTCCGGGGCGCGAATTCGTGCTGCACAGCGTGAACATGGGCTCGCTCGATGTCGGCTCGCCGGTGTTCTTCCGCCGTCTCCAGGTCGGGCAGATCGCTTCGTATGAAATGGACCCGAACGGCAAGGGCGTGACGCTGCGTGTGTTCGTGAACGCACCCTACGACAGGTTCGTGCGCAGCGATACGCGCTTCTGGCACGCGAGCGGGCTCGACGTCTCGCTCAGCCCGGATGGCGTGCAGATCAACACGCAGTCGGTGGTGTCGATGCTGATTGGCGGCGTGGCGTTCGAAATGCCCGACGACGCCAGCAGCGAATCGCCCGAGGCCGACGCCGAATCGAAGTTCGAGCTTTACGCCACGCACGCCGACGCGATGAAGGTGCATGACCGCATAGTCGACACCTACGTCGTGACGTTCTACGACTCGGTGCGCGGGCTGACCGTTGGCGCGCCCGTCGATTTCCGCGGCGTCGTGATCGGCGAGGTCACACGCATCTACACGCGCTTCGACCCGGTCAAGAAACAGTTCAGCATTCCTGTCGAAATCAACCTGTATCCGGAGCGCTTTACGTCGCGCTTCGAGAACGGCCAGCCGGCCGGGCGCCTCACTGCGCAGCCGCACCAGCTTGCTGAGTTCCTCGTTGCCAGCGGCTTCCGGTTCCAGCTGCGCTCGGGTAATCCGCTCACGGGACAGCTCTACGTCGCGTTCGACGTTTTCCCGGACGCGCCGAAGGCGAAGATCGACTGGGCGAGAACGCCGCCCGAGATGCCGACGGTGCCGCGCACGCTGCAGTCGCTGCAGGATTCGCTCACGCGGCTGCTCGCGAAGCTCAACGGCATCCCGTTCGAGGCGATCGGCGCAAACGCGCAGCGTACGCTGCAAAGCGCGAACGACGTGATGGCGAAGCTCGGTACCGATGTCGTGCCGCAGGCGCACGATACGCTCTCGGCGGCAAAATCCACGCTCAACTCGGCCACCGACGCCTTGCAGCCCGACTCGCAGCTCCAGCAGAACACGAGCGACGCCATGCGCGAACTGGCCCGCACCGCCGCGTCCGTGCGCATGCTCACGGATTATCTCGAGCGCCATCCCGAGGCCGTGGTGCAAGGCAAACCTGGAGGCAAGCAGTGAACCGCCGCAACCCGACCCTGCCTGCCGTTCTCGCCGCTGCGATAGCGTGCCTCGCCGGCTGCTCCTCGCCGTCGCCCACGTTCTATGCGCTGCGCGCCGACGAATCGGACGCCGCAACGGCCAGCACGTCGCCCGCCGTGCCGACGAGCGCCGCTGCACTCGATGTCATCGTCGGCCCCGTGACCGTGCCCGACATGGTGGATCGCCCGCAAATCGTCACGCGCAATGCGGACAACACGATCCAGATGAACGAGTTCGCGCGCTGGGCCACGCCGCTGAAACTGGACGTCGGGCGCGTCGTTGCCGCGGACCTTGCGCAGCGGCTCGGTACGGCGCACGTCTCGACGTTCGATGGCGCGGCCACCCCACCGGTCTGGCGCGTTCGCGTCGATATCACGCGTATCGACAGCGTACTGGGAGATTCGGTGACGATCGATGCGCAATGGGTCGTGCGCCCGCCGGGTCACCAGGCGCTGACGCTCGGGCACACGGTGGCGCACGAGCAGGTGACGGGCCAGGACTACGGCGCGCTCGTCGACGCGCACGATCGCGCGCTCGCCGCCATCAGCGCCGACATTGCGGCCGCGATTCGCGCGGACCATGCAACCGTTGGCAGCGCGACGGAGTGAGCGCGCCGCGCGGGATCTCATGAAGACGTTGCGTTGTGCGTTGCTCGCACTGACCGCGGCGCTGGCGCTGGCCGGCCACGATGCGTCGGGCAGCGTGCCGCGCAACGAGGACACGCCAGCGGGACTCTTCGCGGTGCTCGATTACGTGGTCGCGCCCGCCGAGCCGACGTCCGCGCAGAGCGCGGTGGCGTTGCGCGAGGCCGGCGTGGAGCAGGAGACGATCAAGGCGCGCATCGTCGAAGCCTGGTTCTACCGGCTGCGTGCGGACCCGGCCGTAGCGGTTGCGGTGCCCGGCGGCGTGGCGGGCCTCGAGGCGCGGCTGCGCGACGACGCGGCGCGCGAGCGCCTGATCCGCGGCGGCATTGCGCGCCTGACGCCGCAGGACCGGCTCGCGTACTTCACGCTGCTCGCGAAATACATGGGCCGCGCGGCGCGCGGCAATTGCCAGGGCATGGCGAGCGTGCAGGACATTGGCCAGAGCATTTCGATCGGCAGCATGAGCGATGCCGACACGGCCGAATATTTCTCGTTGCTTTATCGCGTGGTGGTCCGTTCCGTGCTCGCCGCGCCGGTCACGCTGCCCGCGCCCGTGGCGTACGAGCGGGCGCTGCGGCATCTGGACGACGCGGTCAACGCCGCGCTTGCTGGCGATCCGCAATCCGTGGCGCGGCTCGAGCGCGTCACGAACGGCGGGCCGGGTGCCACGATGGCCGATATATGCTGGGCGAGCGCGGTGCTCATGCGCTCGACGGCTGCAATGAGCGCACCCGACCGCGATGCGCTTCTGCTCTACATGCTCGGTGAAGACGCACCGGCACGAACGCCCGCCCCCGAACCCGCGCACGCGCCCTGACACGCAGTGGCGCTGCGGCGGTGTTGCGTGTCACGGCGAAGCCTTCGACCAGCCCGGACCCGGATCGAAGGACGTCATCGCTTCGGCTTTCGCCGCGCCATCCGGGCCGAGATCGCGCTCGTAGACCTGGCCGTCGTGGCTCACCATGAATGTCTTGATACCCGTGTCGCCGTACCGTACCGGCCACGCAACGACACCGAAGCCGCCGAACAGCTTGTTGTCGACCATGTAGTTATACGCGCCGCCGGGCGCGTGCGGACCCTGCGAGGTCAGCAGCTTGTAGTGGTAGCCGTAGTAACCGGCGCTTTCGGCGTTGCGCGCGCCGGCCTTGAGGAACGCGACGCCTAGCGGGCTCGGCGTGGCGTCGGGGCCGGTCGGCCAGTACAGTCCGTCCTGCTTGCCCGGCGAACTCGCAAGCTTGCTGGCGTAGACCAGCATGTTGCTGCCGTCGTGATAGGTTTGCGCATATTCGCGCTGCGCGTCGTAGACCGCGAGCATCGTCTGCATCACGGCAAGTTCGTTGCGGCCAATGCGGCGCACGCGCATTTCCTCGACTCCGGCGTGCGTGTCGAAGTGCCAGCCCTGGGCGGTTTTGACGAGCGGGACCGGAAAGGTCCAGCCGTCGTCGCCAACGGCGATCATCGCGTGATTTGCATCGGTATCCTGAATGGCGTGCGAGATCTGCCATTCACTGAGGAATTTGTCGCGGATCTCCGCCCCAACCGGTGGGATGAGCTGGCGGAAATCGGCGCCAAAGAGCGTGCGCAGTTCCGCTTCGTCGTTGCCGGCCACGGCGTCGCCGAATGCGGCCATGGCCGCGTCGGGCGTAGCGAAGGTGTTTTGTCCGGCGGCCGCGCAAGGCCGCGGCGCGTACGCGAGGAGGGCAATGGCAATCGCCGCTGCGACTGCAGCCGATGCAGCCGGACGGAGAAACTCATGTCTGTTCATGGCCGTTCTCCCTAGCGTCTGCCGCCGCCACGACCGCCGCCACCGCCGCGCATCCCGCCGCCGCCGCTCGGACGATTGAACCCCGAAGACTGCATGCTGGAGCGGCCGCGGCTCGCGTCGCGCTGGGTGGCGCCGCCGCTGCCTACACCCTGGAAGGCGCCATCGCGGCCGCCCCCGCCGCCGTAGCTCCCGCCCCCGCCGCCGCCATACCCGCCGCCTGCCCCGGTACTCACGCGATTGCTCACGCCGGCATTGTTAGCCATGCCGCCGCGATTGCCTCCGGCACCGTTATTACCGATGTTCCCGCGATTACCGCCCGCTGCGTTATCGCCGAGATTCCCGCGGTTACCTCCGGCGCCGTTATTGCCAGGATTCCCACGATTGCCACCCGCTCCGTTGTCGGCGAAGTTCGCGCGATTGCCCACACTCGCGTTATTGCCCGCGCCCCCGCGATTGCCGAGATTGCCCTGATTCCCGCGGTCGCCATTGCCCAGACCCTGGCCGCCTGCACCGCCGCCCGTGCGGTTGCCGCGATCGGCCACGCTGGCGCCGTTCTGGCCGTTGCGGCCGCGATAGTCGCGGCGGCCGTCGGCGCCCGCCACGTTGTTGCCGAATTTCTCGCGCGTGGCATTGTCACGGTAGGCCACGCCCTGGCGGTGGCTCGAATCGTGCTGCCACTTGCCTCCCTGAACCTTCGTGCTGTCGAAGTTGCGATTGACGTTGCGCGCCTTGTCCACGTTGATGTTGACGTCGCCGCCGCCCCAGTTGCAGTTGCCGAAGATCGCGCCGGCGGCGGCGAGCCCGACGCCCCACGCGAAGCCGGTCATCAGCGCGCCGCCGGGATAGTAGGCGGGGTACGGTGGCCAGGCGTACGGCGGGTAGGCCGGGTAGCTCCACGCGCCGTACACGACCGTGGGGTTGTACGCGGGCACGTAGATCACCTCGGGGTTGGCAGGCTCGATCTTCACGATGGTCTGGCCGCCTTGCGCGGGCGGCTGTTCGACCACGACCTTCTGCTGCTCGTTGCTCTTCAGGTTGCCCGAGTCCTGTGCGCGTGCACGCAGGCGCTGCACCGCGGCGAGCACATCCTTTTCCTGGGCGAGGAAGGCGTCACCGAGCTTCTGGGTCCAGTCGAGCTTGTCGTTCATGGGCTCGAGCGCCTGCGGGAACGCAACGAGCGACTTCACGCTCGTGTCCCACGGCTGGTCCTGAACGGCCTTCACGGCTTCGTCGCCCTTCAGCTTCGGGTGCTCCTTGACCCAGCGCGCCGCGTGCACGATCTCGAGCGGATAGGTCGATGCCATCAGGACTTGCGCCAGCACCGAATCGGGATAGAGCGCAATGGGCGCGACCAGCGCCTCGAGCTCCTCGGGTTTATAGGGGGCGGGCTGCGGCGCGTCTTGCGCACGCACCGCCTGAGCGCCTGCCAGGAGCAACGCGAGCACGAGCAGGCAGAGCGTGTACGTGCGTTGTTTGATCCATAAGGTCATGGCCGATCCTTCCATTCGTTTGCTCAACCGGACTGCGGGACGGATAGCGACAACGTGAAGGGGCGAGCGCGTGCGCGCATTCTTGTTCGAGTCTGGCGAGGCGGAGAGCCCCACGGGTATAGTCCGGTAAGCCGCTCTGTGCTGGCAATCGGACCAGAGTCCTATTGACACCGCAATGGCGGGGCAATGATGCTATTCGCTCGTCGAGGCTGGCAGCGCCGCTACCTGGAGATCCAAAATGAAGATGCGTTTTGCGCTGTGTGCGATGGCGCTCCTGCTGTGCGCGCCCGCCTTCATGTCTGAAGTATTTGCGCAAGCGGGAACGATGGGTACGAAGCAGATGCGGGACGTGCAGCGCAAAGCGGAGCACAAGGCCCGTTCGAACCAGTCCCAGCAGCACGGTCAGCAAAATTCGACGCAGCATCATGCGGCGAGTGCAGCCGCCCCGGCTTCGGCGCCTTGATCGCCAACGGCACCCAACGAGCCGTCACGGATCCTGCACGGCCATTTAGCGCATTCATTTCCAGATCGAAATAATGGCTGCGGCTATTTCATAAAAAACAGAATAGATAATTCAAGCGACAAACGGCATGATCACTACTCGTATTGAATAGAAGTGATTGCGCGAGCCATTTACCGAAATCAAATAAAACGTTCGCAAATATTTCAGGCTAATAGTCAGTGTATATAGGCCGGTGAAAGCGCATTCAAGGCCTGGAGCGCCTGGAAGGCGTTGTATGCAGAAAAAGTTATCGAAAACAATTGCGCACGGAACGAATCGTCGGCAATTTCTTTCATATAATAAACGCGCGGTGAAAGCGTACAGTGACGCGGTTCCGCAATCATGATCCCATCCGTTCTTTTCTTCAATGACTGACTCAGTCTCCGCAACTGCCGGAGCGTTCTTCGAAAATCAAAAGTAGGCGGTAGTCAGTATTGGGGCGCAGCCTGCCCCGCGAATGGCCGGAATTCTGGTGCTCGTCAAATCCGCCCCGCCTGGGCGCTGAAGCGTTTGAAACGTTTCGCAGGCTGCCGCAGCAGGGCAGCGTAGCCGGAGGACACCGTGATCAGGGCAGACATGGGGAACGAAAAACTAAAACTGAACAGATCGAGAGCCGAGCACGCAGCGGCGAGCCTGCTGGCGTGGCTCGACAGGATGAAGCCACGCACTCTTCCGAACGGCAAGGCTTTGGCCGCTCGCAACACCGGCCACGCAACGGCGCAGGCCACGCAGGCCATTGCGCAAAGCCTGCACAGCGTTCTCGAAGTCGTGCCCGCGGCGGCGCTCGTGATCGACGAAGCGGGCAGCGTCGCATGGGCCAATGGCATGGCCACCCGCGTGCTCGGCTACGCCCTGGGCGAGTTGACCGGCATGCGCATCGAAAACGTGCTCGTCGCCTGGCGTAGAGACGCGCGCCCCGTATCGTTCGCCGCACTGAAGTCCGCGGACGGACTGCCGCATAGCGTGACGCGCGTGGCCATCGCGCGCTCGAAGAACGGCGCCGAAATCGACGTGCATGTGAGCGCTTCGGCGTCGCTCGCGGCCGGACCCACGGCCCGCATGGTGGTCGTCATCGAACCGGAAAGTCACGACACGACGCTCGCGGAGTCCAGCAGCGAGCCACGCCGGCTGCGTCGGGAACGGGCGTCCGAAGTGGGCGACATGGCCGCCGCGCTGGCGCACGAAGTCGACCAGCCGCTCACCGCCATTCTCAGCAACGCGCAGGCGGCGCAGCGGTTTCTCGCCCAGAGCCCGCCGGCCATGAGCGACCTGCGGGAACTGCTTGGCGAGGTCGTATCCGACAGCACGCGGGCGCACGCGATCATCCGCAAGATGCGCCAGTCCGAGCGCTGCGAGCCGCCCGAGTTGTGCCCGGTCGATGTCGGCAGCCTCGTGCGCGACGTGGTGCGCCTGCTGCGCCGCGAGACGGAGACATGTGGCGCGGCGGTGGGCGCGCGCATCGACGACGGCCTGCCGCAAGTGCATGGCGATGCGGTTCAATTGCAGCAGGTGCTCGTCAATCTGCTGCTGAATGCGCTCGATGCGGTGCACGACTGCCGCGCGGAAGACCGCAGCGTGTGCATCGTCGTCACGGCGAGCGAGGATCGCGGCAAGGTGCGCCTCGCCATCCGCGATCATGGGCCGGGTGTCGACGCCGACCGGCTCGTCACGCTGTTCAAGCCGTTCATGACGTCCAAGCCGCAAGGGCTGGGTCTAGGCCTCTCCATCAGCCGCACCATCGTGATGGCGCACGGCGGCCAACTCTGGGCCGAGCGCAACGTCGATAGCGGCCTGACGTTCCATATCGAACTTCCCGCGGAGGGCGCGTGCGTGCAGACGACTACGCGTTTTTCACCATGAATTCGCCAGCTTCCATCGTGTTCGTCGTGGACGACGACGAGCACGTTCGCAACGCACTCTGCCGCTTGCTGCGATCCGGCGGCTACACGGTGGAGGCCTACGGCAGCGCCAGCGCCTTCCTGCACGGCGCGGACCTGGCGAGCGCGCCTGCCTGCCTGCTGCTCGATCTCCAGTTGCCCGACTTGAGCGGCATTGAATTGCAGCAGCAGCTCGAGGGCAGGGTGCCGATCGTCTTCGTTTCGGGCCACGGCGACATGAATACGGCGGTGCGGGCGATGAAGGCGGGCGCGTCGGATTTCCTGACGAAGCCGATCGACGCGCAGGTGCTGTTCGAAGCCACGTCGCGCGCGCTCGAACTCGCCTGCCATCTGTTCGAACAACGCGAGCAGCGCGCGGAGATCCAGCGCCGGGTGGAAAAGCTCACGCCGCGCGAGCGCGAGGTCATGGCGCTCGTGGTGACGGGCCGGCCGAACAAGCTCGTGGCCGACGAGCTGGGCGCGGCGGAAAAAACGATCAAGATTCACCGGGCGCGCGTCATGGAGAAGATGAAGGCGAACTCGCTTGCCGATCTGGTGCGGCTCATGACCACGTTCGAAGCCGACGCGACTGAGCTGCACCCGCTTCCGCATACGGGCTGAGGGACCAGGGGACCGGGGCGCAGCGCACGCGCGGCGTCGTCCCGTCACTTCAAATGGCTATTGCGCCAGTCGCGCGGCGTCATGCCGAAGCGCGCGCTGAACCAGTTCGTGAACGAGCCCTGCTGGGCGTAGCCGAGCAGGTCGGACACACGTCCGATGGGATAGCGCGGGTTGCTCATGTAGCGCACGGCAAGTTCGCCCCGCACTTCCTCCACGAGCCGCGTGAAGCTCGTATCGGCGACGCCGAGCTGGCGCTGCATCGTGCGCACGCTCAGCCGCAGATGCGCGGCTACCCCTTCGACGGTGGCCTGCTCGAGCGGCAGCAGCAGGTAGATCGCCTTGCGCACTTCGAGCGCCGTGGAATCGACCCCCGCTACGTTGAGCGATTCGGCGAGGCTCTCCGCATAGCGCACCAGTTCCGGGTCGGCGGCGGGATTCGGGTAGTCGAGGTCGGCGGCCGCGCACACGATGCCGTTGAAGTCGCTGCCGAATTCCAGCGGACAGCCGAAAAAGCGTCGGTGAAACGTGAGGCTGGGCGGCGCCTGGTGAACGAAGTGCACCGCGCGCGGTTTCCAGTGGTCGCCCAGCAGCGCGCTGGAGTGACGCGCGAGCACGCCCACTGCGAGTTCGATGGCCTGGTATGTGGGGGTGCCCGGATCGACGACCAGTTCCTCGCGGATCGTGACGGTTGCGCCCGTGTCTTCGACATAGATCGCGAGCGCTTCGTTGAGCAGATGCCGGTATTCGGCGGTGGCGAGCAGCACCTCGCGCAGCGTGCGCTTGTGCGCGAGCAGAATGTTGACCACGCCGGTGCCGAACTTGTGGCGGGTCTCGGCCATTTGCAGCGCGAAGGTCGGGCACACGGCCTTTTCTGCCGAACGCTCCAGCAACCGGCACGCCGCGGCGGCGGGGATGCGTTGGTCGGGGGTTGCAAGCGCCGCGGCGTCCACGCCCGCCTCGTGGGCAAGCTCGACCGGGTTCAGCCCCACCCGCTTTGCCACGTCGAAATAACCGCTCAGCGAGACCGAGCTCAGCGTCGTTTCCATTGTCGTGTCTCCTCTTTGCTGCGGCCTCGTCGCGCCTTTTCAGCCCGCCGAACATGGGCTTGCGCTTATATCGGTGTTAACGCCTGGTGGCGCGTAAAGCTAAAACGATGGCGCGCGATCAGAAAAGTGTAGCGCAGGTTTGCCGTATCGTGCATCTCAACGGATCAGCCAAGTTCCGAGCGTTATTTCAGGCTCCTGGCCACGTTGCCAAACGTTGAAATACCGTCCCCCATATTGGAGAACACGATGCAATTCCTCGACGATTCGCTGCACCCTGAGAACCAGGACAAGGTTGTGATTACCACCGCGCCGTATGGCCCGGAGTGGATGCCCGAAGACTTCCCGGAAGACATTCCGGTGACGATGGAAGAACAGATCCAGAAGGCCGTCGACTGCTACAACGCGGGCGCAACGGTGCTGCACCTGCATGTGCGCGAACTCGATGGCAAGGGCTCCAAGCGCCTCTCGAAGTTCAACGAGCTGATCGCAGGCGTGCGCGCCGCGGTGCCGGACATGATCATCCAGGTGGGCGGCTCGATCTCGTTCGCGCCGGAAGACGAAGGCGAAGCCGCGAAGTGGCTCTCGGACGACACGCGCCACATGCTGGCCGACCTCGAGCCGAAGCCGGACCAGGTGACCGTGGCGATCAACACCACGCAGATGAACATCATGGAGCTGCTCTACCCGGAATACCTGGCGGGCACCTCGCTCTCCAACCCGGCGTTCATGGCCGCGTATAGCGAAATGACGGTCCCCGCTGGCCCGGCATGGGTCGAGGAGCATCTGCGCCGCCTGCAGGCCTCGGGCATCCAGCCGCACTTCCAGCTCACGGGCATCCACGCGCTCGAAACGCTCGACCGCCTCGTGCGCAAGGGCGTGTACAAGGGCCCTCTGAACCTCACGTGGATCGGTATTGGCGGCGGCTTTGACGGCCCGAACCCGTTCAACTTCTTCAACTTCGTGCATCGCGCGCCCGATGGCTGCACGATCACGGCAGAATCGCTGCTCAAGAACGTGCTGCCGTTCAACATGATGGCGATGTCCATGGGCCTGCACCCGCGCTGCGGCATTGAAGATACGATCATCGACCAGCACGGCAACCGCTTCACGTCCGTGCAGCAGATCGAGCAGTGCGTGCGCGTGGCGCGCGAACTGGGCCGCGAAATTGCCACGGGCAAGGAAGCGCGCGAGATCTACAAGATTGGCGTGCAGTATGAAACGGTCGAAGAAACGCTTGCGGCGAACGGCATGGCGCCGAACCGCGTGGCCGGCGTGAAGAACCTGCCGCTGCGCGCGGCGTAATCGCAGTGAGGCCCGGCGAGCAGATGTGCGAGCACGGGCCTCGAAACGGGTATGTGACGCTTGCCTTGTGGCCGCCGGCAGACCTGAGAGAACAACGGAACCCGACGAAGAGCGGGCTACCACGGAGACAACCCATGCTCACGCATGCCGAGCCCACCGCGGGCGAATTGACGAAGACCGAGACGAACGTACGCGTATATGCGTGGGTAGTGTTCGCCTTGACGGTCGGGCTGCTGCTTTCGGACTACATGTCGCGGCAGGTCCTGAATGCAGTGTTCCCGCTGCTCAAGACCACATGGAATCTTTCGGATACGCAGCTCGGCTCGCTGAGCAGCGTGGTCGCGCTGATGGTGGGTGTGCTCACGTTTCCGTT
The DNA here is from genome assembly GCF_040965695.1 of Paraburkholderia sp. BR10937. Classification (NCBI taxonomy): domain Bacteria; kingdom Pseudomonadati; phylum Pseudomonadota; class Betaproteobacteria; order Burkholderiales; family Burkholderiaceae; genus Paraburkholderia; species Paraburkholderia sp. BR10937. The sequence goes on along the minus strand of NZ_JBFRCL010000004.1, from coordinate 74,505 downwards.
GTCGGTGCTCGCCGACCGCTGGGGCCGCGTGAAGAGCATCGTCCTGATGGCGGCGCTGTGGAGCATCGCCACGCTTGGCTGCGCGCTTTCGACGAACTACGGCGAAATGCTGCTTGCACGCGCCTTCGTCGGCATCGGCGAAGCGGCTTATGGCAGCGTGGGGATTGCCGTTGTCCTGAGTATTTTTCCAGTGCGGCTGCGCTCCACGATTACGGGCGCATTCATGGCGGGCGGCGCCTTCGGCTCGGTGCTGGGCATGGCGCTGGGCGGCGCGGTGGCTGCGCAGCATGGCTGGCGCGCGGCGTTTGGCGCGATGGCAGCCATGGGGATCGTGCTCGTCGTGATTTATCGCATCGTCGTCACGGAGAAGCGCATTGCCGCGCTGCAGCCGGCAAGCGTGAGCCGCGAGGCGAATGGCCTCGGGATGCGCATGAGCCTGCGCGCGCTGCTCAAGGGCCTGTTTTCCACGCGCTCCGTGGTGTGCGCGTATGTGGGCAGCGGCGTGCATCTGCTCGTGCCGGCGGCCGTGTGGAGCTGGCTGCCGAGCTTTTTGAACCGCTACTACGGCATGGCGACCGGCAAAGCGGCCGCGACCGCCGCACTGTTCGTGCTGGTGACGGGCGTTGGCATGGTGGTGTGCGGCAATCTCGCGGACCGCTTCAGCAAGGAAAACGGCGCGCGCAAATGGAGCATTGCCATTACGTACTGCCTGATCTGCTTCGCGCTGCTCGCGGTCGGCTTGCGCATTCCGGCGGGCCCGGCACAGCTGGTTCTGATCGGCGCGGCCATGTTCTTCTGCGCTGGCGCAGCGGGCCCTTCGGGCGCGATGGTGGCGAACCTCACGCCGCCTTCGATCCACGCCTCGGCGTTCGCCACGCTCACGCTGGCGAACAACCTGCTCGGCCTCGCGCCTGCCGCGGTGCTCACGGGCATCGCCGCCGACCATATCGGCCTGCTTGGCGCGCTGCAGCTCGTACCGTTTGCGCCGCTCGTGGCAGCAGCTGTTTTCCTGATCGGCAAGCGCAACTACGCTGTCGATCTGGATCGTGTGAACACACTGCGCGAAGAAGCCGGTGGCCACGCACAACGATGAAATTGAACAAGTAGTTTGAGTCAGCTTGACTGAGTTCGAGTCAATGCGTTCGAGTAAAGGATAGGAGATTGAACATGGCGAAAGCAGTGCGCTTCCACGAAACCGGCGGTCCCGAAGTCTTGCGCTACGAGAGCGTCGAAGTGGGCGATCCCGGCCCCGGACAGGTCCGTCTGCGCCATGAGGCAGTCGGCCTGAATTTCGCGGATACCTACTTCCGCTCCGGCCTGTACCCCGTGCCGCTGCCTGCCGGCATGGGCGTGGAAGCCGCGGGCGTGGTCGAGGCCGTGGGTTCCGAAGTGAGCAACGTGGCGGTGGGCGACCGCGTGACTTACACCGGCTTCATCAACACGCTCGGCGCGTACAGCACCGAACGCCTGATTCCGGCGGCCCCGCTCATCAAGCTGCCCGACGCGATCGCGTGCGAAACGGCGGCTGGCATGACCATGCGAGGCCTCACCTCGTCGTATCTCATGCGCCGCATTCACGACTTCAAGGCAGGCGACACGATCCTGCTGCATGCCGCAGCAGGCGGTGTCGGTCTGATCGTCTCGCAGTGGGCGAAGCTGCTGGGCCTCACGGTGATCGGCACGGTGTCGAACGAGGCGAAGGGCGAAGTGGCGCGCGCGCATGGCTGCGATCACATCGTGTACTACGGCCGTGAAGATGTCGCGAAGCGTGTGCGCGAACTGACCAGCGGCGTGGGCGTGAACGTGGTGTTCGACAGCGTGGGCAAGGATACCTTCGAGGCGTCGCTCGACTCGCTCAAGCGCCGCGGCCTGATGGTTTGCGTCGGCACGGCTTCGGGTCCGATTCCGCCGTTCAATCCGCAGATCCTCGCGATGAAGGGCTCGCTCTATCTCACGCGGCCGGCGCTGGCGGACTATATCGCCGACCCCGCGGAGAAGAACGAGCTGGCCGGCGAGCTGTTCGGGCACGTTGCGGCGGGCCGCATCAAGATCGAACTGAACCAGCGTTACGCGCTGGAAGACGCGGTGCAGGCGCATCGCGACCTCGAAGCACGCAAGACGACAGGGTCGTCGGTCTTCGTCATCTGAGGAGCGCAGCATGAAAGTCGAACAACTGACCTATGCCATCGGCGCGGAACTGACCGGCGTGAATCTCGCCGATGCCGTTCACGACGACGGGCTCTTTGCCGAGATTCGCGCGGCGCTGCTCAAGCACCGCGTCCTGTTCCTGCGCGACCAGAACATCACGCGCACCGAACACGTGGCGTTCGCTCGCCGTTTCGGCGAGCTGGAGGATCATCCGGTGGCGGGCAGCGACCCTGACCATCCGGGCCTCGTGCGCATCTACAAGAACCCGGAGCAGCCCAACGACCGCTACGAAAACGCGTGGCACGCGGACGCTACCTGGCGCGAGGCGCCGCAGTTCGGCGCGGTGCTGCGCTGCGTGGAGTGCCCGCCCGTGGGCGGCGACACCATGTGGGCGAACATGGTGCTCGCCTACGAGAAGCTGCCGGAACACGTGAAGGCGCAGATTGCCGGCCTGTATGCGCGCCACAGCATCGAGGCGAGCTTCGGCGCGGCCATGCCGATCGAGAAACGCCATGGCTTGAAGGCGCAGTTTCCCGACGCAGAGCACCCGGTGGTGCGCACGCATCCGGAGACCGGCGAGAAAGTGCTGTTCGTGAGCGCATTCACGACGCACTTCACGAACTATCACACGCCCGAGCGCGTGCGTTTCGGGCAGGACGCCAATCCGGGTGCGGGCGACCTGCTGCGCTATCTCGTGAGCCAGGCCTATATTCCGGAGTACCAGGTACGCTGGCGCTGGAAGCCGAACAGCATCGCGATCTGGGACAACCGCAGCACCCAGCACTATGCGGTGATGGACTACCCGCCGTGCCACCGCAAGATGGAACGCGCCGGCATCGTCGGCGACAAGCCGTACTGAAGCGCGCAGGAGATCTTTACAAATGACGCTGAAGACCACACCGACCATCCTGATGGTCCCGGGGTTGCGCGACCACGTGGCGGAGCACTGGCAAACGCTGCTGCAGCAGAAGCTGCCCAACGCGGCTTCGGTGCCGCCGCTCGAGCACGACAAGCTCAGCTGCGCGGCGCGCGTAGCCGCGCTCGACGCGGCGCTCGCGAAGATCGACGGTCCCGTCATTCTCGTGGCGCACAGCGCGGGCGTGATGATCACCGTGCATTGGGCGCAGCAGCACAGCCGCAAGATTCACGGCGCGCTGCTCGCCGCGCCGGCCGACCTCGAAACGCCGCTGCCGCCGGGTTATCCGGCATTCGATGCACTGGCCGAGAACGGCTGGAACCCGATTCCGCGCACGCCACTGCCGTTCCCGAGCATGGTGGGCGCGAGCCGCAACGATCCGCTCGCGCGCTTCGAGCGCGTGGAGGCCATGGCGAAAGACTGGGGCAGCAGCCTCGTCGACCTGGGCGAAGTCGGCCACCTGAATCCCGCAGCGGGTTTCGGCGAATGGCCGATGGCGGAGATGTTGATTCATGAACTTGTCTGATCAAAAGTGGGCGGCACAGGCGAGTCGCGACGCGGGCGAGCCGGCCGTGCTGACGATCGAAGCGTTCTTCGACTTCATCTGCCCGTGGTGCCTGATCGGCAAGCGCAATCTGGACGAAGCGCTCGCGCGTTTCGCGAATTCGCGGCCCGACGTGCGCGTGCGTGTGCAGTGGCGTTCGCACCAGCTGCTGCCGTGGACGCCGCTCGAAGGCCTGCCGTATCAGGCGTTCTATCGCGACCGCCTGGGCAGCGCCGAAGCGGTCGCGGCGCGGCGTGCGCAGGTGCAGCGCGCGGGACGCGACGCGGGTGTCGAGTTCGCATTCGAGCGCATCGAGCTGATGCCGAACACCGCGGCCGCGCACGACCTCGTCACGTTTGCCGTTAGCCGCGGCACGCGCGAACAGAGTGCGGCGCTGATCGACCGCGTGCTCGAGGCCTATTTCATGGAAGGCCAGAACATCGGCGATTACGCGGTGCTCGAACGCCTGGGTATCGAATGCGGCCTCGAGCGCGAGAGCCTGGCGACGCACATCGCCGCGTCGAAACGCCTCGCGGACCCGACCGGTCAGCGCGTGCCCTATGCCGAACCGCAGGTGAACGGCGTGCCGTATTTCGTGTTCAACACGGGTTATTCGCTCTCGGGCGTGCATTCGCCGGTGGCGATGGCCGGCGCGATGGCGCTGGCGGTCGCGCACTGAGGCGAGCTAAAGGAAGCCGAGGGGAACGGGAATGACACGTGAAGTACCGGTCGGCACGGCCGACGAACTTGCGCCGGGCGAGCGCAAGCTGGTTTTCGTCGATGGCCGCAGCATCGTCCTGTTCAATATCGAAGGACAGCTGCACGCGATCGACAATTCGTGCCCTCACAACGGCGCTTCGCTCGCGAGCGGCCCGCTCGAAGGATGCGTGGTGCGCTGCCCGGCGCATGGACTGCGCTTCGACGTGCGCAGCGGCTGTATGCCGGGCGCGGGTGGGCTGAAGCTCACGACATTTGCTGTGCGTACCGCGGAAGGAAAGCTGCTGGTGAGCGTGATGGAAACGCCGGCTTCGAGCCAGGCATAGCCGCGCGGCATCGCACTCAAGAACCGCATACGTACCAAGTCACTTAGGATAGCAAACCATGCAAGGTCTGATGATGGAGCAACCGCTCCTGGTTGCTTCGCTGCTCAAGCACGCAGAACGCCATCACGGCGCGCGGGAAATCGTCTCGCGCCGCGTGGAAGGCGATATTCACCGCTACCGCTATCAGGATCTCGCGCAGCGCGCGCGCCGCATGGCGAATGCGCTGTCGAGCCTCGTCATTGCGCCGGGCGAGCGCGTGGCGACGCTGGCGTGGAATGGCTACCGTCACATGGAGCTGTACTTCGCGGTATCGGGATCGGGTGCCGTGCTCCATACACTGAATCCGCGCCTGCATGCCGACCAGCTCGTGTACATCATCGAGCATGCGCAGGACCGCGTGATTTTCTTCGATCTCACGTTTCTCCCGCTCATCGAAAGTGTCGCGTCACGCGTGACGACGCCGAAGTTCTTCATTGCCATGACCGATCGCGCGAATATGCCGCGCAACCATGGTCTTGGATCGAGACTGCTCTGCTATGAGGACCTGATCGGCAATCACAAGGACGATTTCGAATGGCCGCTGCTCGATGAAAACAGCGCCTCGTCGCTCTGCTATACGTCGGGCACGACCGGCAACCCGAAAGGCGTGCTCTATAGCCACCGCTCGACGCTGCTGCACACCTTCGCGGCGGCGCTGCCCGATGCGTTGAACTGCTCGGCGCGCGACACGATCCTGCCGGTGGTGCCGATGTTCCATGTGAATGCGTGGGGCCTGCCGTACATCGCCTGCATGACCGGCGCGAAGCTCGTGTTTCCGGGCCCGGCGCTCGACGGCAAGTCGCTGTATCAACTGATCGAGGAAGAGCAGGTCACGGTATCGGCTGGCGTGCCGACGGTCTGGCAAGGGCTGCTTTCGCACGTCGAGTCGGCGGCAGGTTCGTTTTCCTCCATGCGCCGGACGATCATCGGCGGCGCGCCGTGCCCGACCGCAATGACCCAGGCATTCCAGAAATGCCATTACGTCGATGTCCTGCATGCATGGGGCATGACCGAACTGAGCCCGGTCGGCACGGTTTGCAGCTTCAAGGCGCATCAGACCGAACTGGCCGAAGACGCCCGCTATGCGCTGCAGGCGAAGCAGGGGCGCTCGGTGTTCGGCATCGACATGAAGATCGTCGATGCCGCGGGCGAGGAACTGCCCTGGGACGGCAATGCCGCCGGCGACCTGCAGGTGCGCGGCCACTGGGTCGCGAGCGAATACTTCGGCGGCGACTACGCGTCACCGCTGCAGGACGGCTGGTTCCCGACCGGCGACGTGGCGAAAATCGATGCCGATGGTTTCATGCAGATCGTCGATCGCAGCAAGGACGTCATCAAGTCGGGCGGAGAGTGGATCAGCTCCGCCGACATCGAGAACGTCGCGAGCCTGCACCCCGAAGTCGCGACGGCGGTGTGCATTGCGGCGCGTCACCCGAAGTGGGACGAGCGGCCGCTCTTGCTGATCGTGAAGAAGCCGGGCAGCGCACTCGAAGCCGACGACCTGCTCTCGTTCTTCGACGGCCGCGTGGCGAAATGGTGGAAGCCAGACGCCGTGCTGTTCATCGATTGCGTTCCGATCGGCGCGACGGGCAAGGTGCTCAAGAACCAGTTGCGCGATCAATACGGCGGCCACTATTTGCAAGCTGGTTAAGGTCCCAGGTCACAGCGTTTCATTCAGGCAATACCCTTCAGGTCATACCCATCAGGCAACAACAAAAGGCGCCGGGTCCACCTGGCAGCCACACACACGGAGAGAGGCAATGAAATTGAAGTTTGGCAGCGTGGCAGCGCTGATCCTGTTCGCCAGCGCGGCGCATGCGCAATCGTCGGTCACGCTTTATGGCGTGGTGGACACCGGTGTGCTTTACCAGAGCACCTCGGCCGCAAACTTTTCGGGGACCGCCAAGAACCTGGGGAGCGTCTGGCAGCTCAAGGACGGCGGCATCTTTTCGAGCATCTGGGGTTTGAAGGGGACCGAGGACATTGGCGGTGGCTACAAGATCAACTTCAAGCTGCAAGGGTCGTTCACGTCGAATAACGGCAAGCCGGGCCTGTCCGACACGCCGGGCGTGACGGCGCTGTTCAACCAGATCACGACCATCGGTGGATCGGGCTGGTTCGGTTCGATCGACGCGGGCCGGCAGATCATCCCGATGATCTACGCGATGGCGGACACGGACGTTCGCGGCGCGCAGTACTTCGGCAGTATTCTCACCGCGTGGCTGGGCCTCAATCAGGCCGCCGGCTGGCCGGGCACGAGCACCAACGCGCCGATCGGCGCGCTCTATGACAGCAACGCGATCGTCTATAACTCGCCGAAATTCTATGGGGCTTCGCTCGCGCTGGAGTACGCGCCGGGCGGCGTGCCGGGGCAGTTCCAGGGCGGCACGCGCGAGTCGGCCGTGCTCAAGTACTCGAACTACGGCCTGAACCTGGCCGGCGTTTACTACAGCGGGCACGACACCAACCCGTACGCGGGCACCTACCCGACGACGCCGGCCGCGCCGGCGACGGGCCGCAACAACAACAACTTCTATTACGTCGGCGCGATGTACACGATCAGCGGATTCTCGATATCCGGCTCGTTCAGTTCGTCCAATTCGTCCAGCCTGTTCACCAAAGCGACCTACAACTTCGAAATGATCTCGGCCGGCCTGGGTTACCAGTTCAGCCCGGTCTTCAAGGTCACCTCGGGCTACTACTATTTGAAGGACCGCAACAACTCGGCGAATCATTCGAGCGAAGTCGCCGTGGGCGCCGAATACAACCTCTCGAAGGCGACCAAGGCCTACGCCCAGGTCGGCTACGTCAGCAACAAGGGGACCATGAACCAGACGATCATCTACGGGGCGCCGGTCGCGCCGGGCCAGTCGACGACGGCGGCGATGGTGGGTATTCGTCACGCGTTTTGATCCTCATAAACTCAAGAAAGAACGGAGCAATTCATGAAGAAAACTACGGTAGCCGGATTGGCGATCGCGACGCTCGTCGCGGCGGCTTCCATGAGTGCGTGGGCGCAGGGTGACGCGAGCGCGGCTGCGGGGGCGCAGGCGGCGCCGACAACGGCTGCTCCTGGGGCGGCAGTTCCCACGGACAGGCAGGCGAATCGTGCCATGCGCCGCAAGGTGTATGCGGCGATCGGCAAGGACAAGTCGATCGACGCGGGCAATATCAGCGTGCGCGCCAAGGGTGGCGCGATTGCGCTCACCGGGACCGTTTCGGACCCCGCGCAGATCGCCAGGGTCGAGGAAATCGCGAAAGGCGTTCCCGGCGTGACGTCGGTGACCAACAAGCTGACGGTCAAGAAGTCTTTCGGCGGCATGTGATCTGCCACCAGAGGCGCGGAGTGCGGTGAGGCCGGGAGTCCCCCCGGTCGCGCCGGGCTTCGCCCAGCAGCACGGAGGTTGAATCCAGTCGGCCTCTTGCTGTTACTCCGGACTGCTGATAACAATCCGGAGCGTCGATCAGGCTCGTGTGCAGGCGCGAGTCTGGAGGCGTGAGTTCGACGTTAGAGTCGGAGCGTTTTATCGCCGTTTCGCGGGTGCGAAACGGCGATTTTTTTATTCAGCCAACGCCCGCACCAGCATCACCAGGCCCGCCGCAATCGCGGCCACGCCAATCCCGCGCGCGACTCTTGCGCCGCCCGGCGCCCACCTTTCTGCCGCAATCGCCGCCGCGACCAGCGCCATCGCAGGCCGATCCATCACGCCCGCCGCGATCAGCGCCGCCATCAGGTTCCCGCAGCAGTACAGGCAATGCTGGCCGAGATGCAGGCCGTGACGCAGCGCGGCCTGCACATCGAGCCGCGCATGCGCGCGCAACGGCAGGTTCCCGCAGCACGCAAGCCACCTCGCTTTCCACGCGGAGAACTGCAGCACGCCCGCCATCACGATGACAACGCCGGCCAGGGCTGGCGCGGTATGCGCCAACGCAGGCGCCTCGACGGCTAGCGCGGTGAGTTGCACCCCCGCCGCGAACACGAGCATCCCAACCACGAGCCACACAAAGAAATAACCCGCGCCAGCCATCACCGTCAGCCCACCGGCACGCGCCCCGCGTGCCTCGCCCGCAGCCTCGAAATACCGCCACAATGCCGGCGCGACCGCAGGCAACATCATCGCGACCATCATCGCGTTCCACATGCCGGCAAACGATACGGCGGCGTCGAACCAGGTGCGTCCGCACATGGGTGTCCAGAGCGCGGACATCGTCCAGCCGCCAGGCATTGGCATGCCGCCCATCGCCTGCATCGAAGCGCACCAGATGAACGTCGCCGCCGCGCTCGCCGCGCAGACCAGCGACGCAACGCCGAAGAACATCGCGCGCGGTGCCTCGCCGCGCAGCCGTACCGTCATGCCGACGTTATCCATGATGCGCCTCAGCTCTCTGCGTACTCGTCATGCCGGTGCCACCAGATGCCGGCCTCGTTGCGTCCCTTCGGTGCGCGGTCGAGCCACTGGTACATGCCCCACACGCCATCGAGGCCGCGCGCATAGGTCGAGTACGTGTGATAGACCACGCCGTCCTCGAGCACGAACGCGCTCAGGCCCGGACGGTCGCGCGTGTAGGTCGCCGCGTCGGTGCCGCAGCTTGCCGCGAACTCGGCAACGGGGGCGGGCGGCGGATTCATGTCCATGGCGTGGCCGCTGCGCGCGTAGTTGTATTCGATGTCGCCCGCGCGCTGCTGCGCCGTGGTGAACGCCACGTTGAAATCGAAGTTGAAGTCGTTGCCGCTCGACGAGGCCCACGGGAAATGCCATCCCATGCGCTTGCGGTAGCTGAGCAGCTTCGCGAGCGGCGCGCGCGAGACCGCCATGAGCCGCACGTCGTGATTCGCGAGATGCACGGCGATGCCTTCGAAACCATCCGCAATCGACGAGCACGACGGACAGCCCGCCGCGTAATCCGGTCCGAACATGAAGTGATAAACGAGCAGTTGCGAGCGCCCCTTGAAGAGATCGGCGAGCGTGGCGCCGCCCTCTTCGGTTTCGAAGCGATACGTCTTGTCGACGCGCACCCACGGCAACGCCTGGCGTTGCTGCGCCAGTGCGTCGCCGCGGCGCGTGTGTTCTTTCTCGGCGGCGAGCAGTTCGATGCGCGCCGCAAGCCAGTCTTCGCGCGTTCCTGTGGTATGGGTTGCCATTGCCCGGTCCTCCTATGGATTCACTATGGTGGCGGCGCGCTGTGCGCATCGCCATGCCGTTCGATCGATGATTCGTTTGATCGCCGTGTTAGATTAGGTCCGGACCGAGGAGGAGGGGGAGTGACAAGTGTGGCGGGATTCCCATGGCCATGGATTCGTTGATCACGGCGGCGGCGCGCGCGCTCGCGGCCGGTGATCCGCTCGGCGCGCTGAACCGGGTCGCGTTGCGCGACGACGCGCCCGCGCTCGCGCTGCGCGGCATCGCCATGGCGCAGCTCGGCGACTTCGCGCGCGCCAAAGCGCTGCTGCGCAGCGCGGCGCGCGGCTTCGGCTCGCGCGAGGCCGTGGCGCGTGCGCGCTGTGTCGTCGCCGAGGCCGAAATTGCGCTCGCCTCACGCGACCTCGGCTGGCCGACCGATACGCTCGCTGCGGCGCGGCAAACGCTCGAGGCCCATGGCGACCGTCTCAATGCCGCGCACGCACGCTACCTGGAAATACGCCGTTTGCTGCTCATCGGCCGGCTCGACGAGGCCGGCGGCATGCTTGCCGAAGCCGATCCCGCGCCGCTGCCGCCCGCATTGCGCGCGGCGCACGAGCTGATCGCCGCCGGCATTGCCATGCGGCGCATTCAGACGCAGGCGGCGCGGCGCGCGCTCTCCGCGGCCGCGCGCGCCGCGCGTGAGGCGGGCATCGCGGCGCTGAGCGCCGAGATCGAGAGCGCCGCGCTGCTGTTGACCTCGCCGGCGGCGCGCCTCATCGCGCGCGGTGAAGAGCGGGTGCTGCTGCTCGAAGACGTCGAGGCGTTGCTCGCCTCGAAGGCGCTCGTCGTGGACGCGTGCCGCTACGTCGCGCGCGAGGGCCCGACCGTCATCGAACTCGCAAGACGGCCCGTGCTGTTCGTGCTCGCTCGCGCGCTCGCCGAGGCGTGGCCCGCCGACGCGCCGCGCGACGCGCTCATCGCCCGCGCCTTTCGCACGAAGCACGCCGACGAAACGCACCGCGCCCGCCTGCGCGTGGAAATCGGCCGCTTGCGCACGCTGATGCGCGACGTGGCCGAGATCGGCGCGACCCAGCAGGGCTTCGCGCTGGCGCCGCGCCACGCGAGCGAAGTGGTGGTGCTGGCGCGGCCGGTGGAAGAAAAGCACGCCGCCGTGCTGGCTTTTCTCGCCGATGGTGAATCGTGGTCGAGTTCGGCGCTGGCGCTCGCGCTCGGCGCGAGCCAGCGCACCGTGCAGCGTGCGCTCGATTCGCTCGCCGCGGCGGACAAGGTGCAGTCGTTCGGCTTCGGCCGCGCGCGCCGCTGGACCACGCCGCCCGTCCCCGGATTCGCGACGACCTTGTTACTCCCCGCGCCGCTGCCAGGCGACCAGGATGAACCCCTGTCCCTTCATTCAAGGAGGAAACCATGAAACGAACGACTGCCGAAATCGTCCGCGAGTACGGCCCCTTTCCCGGCATCGAGAAGGTGGGCGGGGTCTCGTATGACGGCAAGCACGTGTGGTTCGCCGTGGGCGAGCGCATCGCGTCGCTCGATCCGCAGAGCGGCCAGACGCGGCGCTCGATCGACATCGCGGCGCACGCGGGCACGGCGTTCGACGGCCGGCATCTGTTTCAGATCGCCGAGGACCGCATCCACAAGATCGACCCTGAAACGGGCCGCGTGCTTGCCACGATTCCCGCGCCTGGAGGCGGCGGCGACTCGGGACTCGCGTGGGCGGACGGCACGCTCTGGGTCGGGGTGTATCGCGAGCGCAAGATCCATCAGGTCGATCCGCAGACGGGCGCGATTTTGCGCACGCTCGAATCGAGCCGCTACGTCACGGGCGTGACGTGGGTGGACGGCGAGCTGTGGCACGGCACCTGGGAAGGCGACGAGAGCGACTTGCGGCGCATCGATCCGGGCACGGGCGAAGTGCTGGAACAACTCGACATGCCGCCCGGCACCGCCGTTTCGGGGCTGGAGTCCGATGGCGGCGAGCAGTTCTTCTGCGGCGGCGGCAACAGCGGGAAGATTCGCGCGGTGCGGCGGCCGAAGCGCGAGGGCTAGGCGAGCGGGCGCGCGAAACGCTTGAACGCACCCGCTCGCACGCAACGCTCAGAACGTATAGGTGACCTTGCCAAACGCCGTGCGCCCCAGCGTGTTGTAGCCGTAGGCGGTCACGTACTGCCGGTTGAACACGTTCGCCAGCGTGGCCGAAAGCGCGAGATGCGCATTGACCTTGTACGACGCGCGCAGGCTCACCGTGGTCCACGAAGGCAGGTAGATCGTGTTGAGCTGGTCGTCGAACGTCGAGCCGTTATACAGCAGCGAAACGCCGGTACTGAGCGCGTGGAGCTGGAACTCGTCCCACGTGTGATCTACGCTCAGGCTCGCCGTCTGGCGCGGGCGGCGATTGAGCCAGGTCTGGTCGGTCACGTCCTGCGGATTCAGGATCCCCACCGTGAGGCTCACCGGCGTGGACGTGCCGAGCGTGCCCTTGTACGAGAGGTCGAGCCCCTGAATGTGCGCGCGGCCCACGTTCACGGGCAGGAAGGTCTGCGAGTTGTACGTGATGAGGTCGTGCACCCGCGTGTCGTACACGGCTGCCGTGAACGTGCCGATCGACGTGGTGGCATCGAGCGCGGCTTCGACCGAGTCGCTGCGTTCGGGCAGCAGGTTGGGGTTCGAGTAGCCCGGATAGTACAGGTCGTTGAAGGTCGGCAGGCGGAACGCGTTGCCGTACGAAACGCGCGCCGTGTAGACCGGCGTGATCGCCCAGGACAGCGCGACGTTGCCCGTATTCACCGATTGCCCCTGCACGATTTCGTGCCGCCCCGCCAGAAACAGCGTGACGGGTCCGAGCGTGGTCGACTGATGCATCGACACGGCAGAATCGTTGCGCGCGGGCAGGCCGCCCGGCACATCCACGGGCAGGAACGCCATCTCGCGCGTGTAGTCGTAGGCGAGCTTGGTCTCGCCGTCGAGCGGCATGCCGAAGAGCGTGTGGCCTCTTTCCTGATGCGTGATCGACGTGGAGGTGGAAAAGCGCGTCGAGTCGATCTCGTCGGTCGGGATCGTCGGGTCGTTCGAATAGAGGAACTGACGGTCCGTCGCGTAGCCCACCGACTGGTCGAACTGCGTGGTCGGCGTGATGTCGAGGTGGAACGCGAGGCCGGTCGTGAGCTGGTTGTCGCGCTGGCGGTCGTTGCCTCCCGCGTTGTCGTACGAGAGATCGGAGCGGTGGTAGAGCGCGAAGGTCGAGATCGACCAGTTGTCGTGCGCGTAGCCAAGGCGCGCGTCGAGGTTCTGCGCGTGGTACGGGTTGCGGCCGTCTTCGTGGCCGTAGGCCCAGGGCTGGGTCGCGTCGATGCCCGCCGTGTTGTAGTCGTGCAGGCCCAGTGAGTAGGTGAGGCCGCTCAGTGCGGAAAGCGGCCCGGTCGAGCCGATCGTGCCCGAGGTGCGCACCTGCGTGTCGAAGGTCTTGTTCGAGCCGCCGCCGAACGAGACGGTGGTCTGGTTCGGCTGGTTCGACGCATGGCGCGTGAAGAGCTGCACGACGCCGCCCACGGCATCCGCGCCGAACGAGGCGGCCGCGGGGCCCGAGATCACCTCGACGCGGTCGAACGAGGCGGTCGCCAGATCGGCCCATTCGGCCGTGCCCGTGGTGACGGAGCCTATGCGTATGCCGTCGATGAACACGGCCACCTGGTCGGCCGACGACCCGCGGATGCTCACGCCCGTGTACGACCCCGGCCCGCCGGTCTGCGAGACGGTGACGCCGGGCAGCGTGGCGAGCGCCTGCGCGATGCTTGGGTCGGCGGGGGAGACGCGGTCGAGGTCCTCGCGCGTGAGCACCTGGGTGCTCGCGTAGCGCTGGTCGAACGATTGCGGCAGATGCTGCGCGTCGCCCACGACGAGGATGTTGGGCAGCGTGGTGCCGTCGCCGGCTTGCTGCTGTGCCTGGGTCGGCGATGCGTCCGCGGCATGCGCGATTTGCCACGCACAGGCGAGCGCGGCGGAAGTCAATACGAATTGGCGAAACTTCATGATGCGGTGGCTGGAAACAGCTCCTGAAAAACGGGCTGTCCGTGCAACGGGCGATCGCCGCGTGGGCGATGCTTTGGCGCATTGGGGATCCCCGCCCGTTGCGGCTGCTGGACTCGGCTGATGGCAGGTCTCCTGGCTCGCAGGTCGACGTCCGTTGCCGGCCTTCCCGGTTTCCCAGTGGCACGCTCTGGCATGGACTCGCCGCTAACAGTTGCGGGGGCAGCCGCAGTCTTGCACTGCGTTCCCTTTTGATCCCGTCGCCGGGAACCATCAGCGCGCAAGGGTAATGGCCGCGCATTTGCCGCGTCAACCTTTGACGTGTGTCGTGTGGCGAAAACACCCGGTTTGGCCGCTCCCGCAACTTACGCTATCCTTGCAGCTGTTTTTCGCGCGTAGGCGCTGCACGAGCGAAACGCAGCAGGGAAGCCGGTGAGAATCCGGCGCGGTCGCGCCACTGTGACTGGCTGTCAATCGAGCCAGAAGTCAGACCTCGCTACGTTTATTTCGCGACTCATTCCAGGGCGCGTAACCCAAGGAGCCGTCAATGCACACCCTCCTGCCCTGGAAACGCGGGCCAATCCGGCCACCACCACCGGCCCCGATGCGGCGTAGACCGCTCACGGGCCACCAGGCGTTCGCTGTTCAAAAGCACGCTGGAAATTGACGGATTAACGACGACGTCGGGGCGCCACGCCGCAACAAGCGAGGGCTGACGGCGCTCGTCCATGCATTCTTTACAAGCACAAACAAGAAGACTCATGAACAAGCACATTCTGGCCGCCCTCGGCGGGGCGTTGGCATTCACAGGCGCTGGCGCCTCGGCGCAGCAGGTCACGTTGTACGGTGAGATCGACGCTAGCGTTGACTATGTCAGCGACGTTGCGGGCCGCAGCCAGTATCGCGCAGGCTCGGGCCTGATCGACGGCAGTTTTTGGGGCCTGCAGGGCAGCGAGGATCTCGGCGGCGGCAACGCCGCGATCTTTCGCCTCGAGCGCGGTTTCTCGGTCACCTCTGGCGAAGCCTTCAACGACCATCCGTTCTACGTTGGTCTGCAATCCGAACGATTTGGTACGATTACGCTCGGCCGCCAGTACGACACGATGCACGACTACTTCGCCCCGTTTACGCTGACGGGCGGTGCGGGCGGCACGGCATTCGCGCATCCGTTCGACAACGACAACGCCAACAATTCGTGGCTCGCCTCGAATGCGGTGAAGTTCGCGAGCGCCACATACGGTGGTTTCAGCGCCGGCGCGATGTACGCGTTTTCGAACGCGGCGGGGCGCTTCGCGCAGAACCGCGCCTACGGCTTCGGCGCGCATTACGAGGGCGGCCCGTTCAGCGCCGGTGTAGCGTGGATGCACATCGACGGACGCGGCGCCTCTTCGGTGGGTGCGTACGATACGTCGGTGCTGCCGGGTGCGGGCCTCGTGCCGACCGAGGTCGCGGTGCAGCGCGAAGACACCATTGGCGCGGGCATGAGCTACGCGCTCGGCGACGTGACGCTCGGCGCGGCCTGGTCACGTTCCATTCATACCGGTGTGAGCGAGGCCGATGGCGACGCACCGTTGCCGTCGATCGCCTTCAGCAACTACGAAGTGAATGCGCTTTGGCAGGTGACGCCCGCGTTCTCGCTGGCGGGCATGTATGCCTATACGGGCGCGACCACCGCGCATTGGCATCAAGGTGCGCTGCAGGCCGCCTATCAGCTGTCGAAACGCACGGACGTGTATACCGAGGCGATCTATCAGCGCGCGTCGTCCGGTGCGTTTGCGATGATCAACACCTGCGACCCGTCGGGCGGCCGCAATCAGGTGCTCGTGGCAGCGGGCATCCGGCATCGCTTCTGATTCACACGCAAAACGGCCCCGAACCATCGCGATTCGGGGCCGCTTTGCTGAGTGACTACATCACGAAGCCGAGAGCTTCACCGCAACGCCGGTCGAAGAATAAACGGGCGTGGCCTTGAAGCCATCCACCGTGACCGTCGCGAATTTCACCGATGCGCCGCTGCCGTCGATCACGTCGATCGTATCGCCCGCTTTCGGCGCATAGCCGTTCACGAACTTCACATGCAGCGTGCCGCCCGCCACCGTGAGCTGTCCGCCCACGCGCAGGCGTCCGCCGCCGTCGCCGTCGATGTCGAGTTCGAGCGTCGTGCCGTCGAGCTGCGTGTACTTGCCCGCCACCGTCAACGGCGCGCTCGTCGCCACGGCCACGCCGCCGCCCGACCCGACGTACACGTCGCCGTTGCCGAAGGCCGTGGTCGACGCCGCCGCGAGCACGCCGCCGCTCACCTGCGAGCCGCCCGTGTAGCTGTTGTTGCCCGCGAGCGTGAGCGTGCCGCTGCCCTGCAGCGTGAGCTTGCCCGAGCCGGCGATGTCGTTGCGCCAGGTGTCGGCGGCGTTGAAGCCACCCTGGGTCGAGTCCATGGCCACGATCACGTTGCCGCTGAACGCGCCATAACCGTCTGCAGCACTAAACATGTTCAGACGACCCCAGCCTTCGGCGTCGTCCATGACCGGATAGCCCGAGACGACTTCGGTCGTCTTCAGCACGACGCGGCGCTGGCTGGCGCTCAGGTACGGGAAGCGCGTTTCGAGCAGCACCTCGGCGCCCTTCGGCACGACGGGCGGTGCTTCGGTCGATTCGATCTGGCTGAAGCCAAACGTCATGCGGCGCGCGAATTCCGACTTGTTGGTCGCATAGTCGGCAAAGCGGTCGGTCGCGGTCGTGGACGAATGCGCGAAGGCGGGGAAGGTCGTGGCGCTCGTGCCGGTGGCCTGTTCGAGCGCGCTGTGCGCCTGCGCATAGGCCGCGCTCTTGAGCGTGGCGTTCGCGGGGTCGTAGAGATTCGCGGCGGTGGCGGCGAGCGCGAACATGCGGCCGCCGATCACGTCGAGCGGCGAATGCATGCCCGCGAGAATGCGGTTTTCGCCGAGTTCGAGGCCGCGACTCGCCATTTCCTGGTAGCGCTCGGGCACGAGGTACGCCATGGTCATCGCGTCGCGCATGGCTTCGGCTTCGTGGCCGCTGATGAAGCCGCCGTCCGTCGAAGGCGTCGTGCTGATGGCCGGCACGAGCGTGGGATCGACCACGACGCTCGTGCTCCAGCGGAACGGCCGTGCGTACTTGTAGAAGCGCTTGGCGGGCTCGGTGGAAGCGTTGTTGCCCATCGTGTTGAGCAGGTCGACCACCTTGCCGAAGGTCGCGTTGCTCGTGCTGCCCACGCCCGTGTTGTTGCCCGAGTCGTTGTAGAGCGTCGTGGTCGCGTCCGCGGGAATCGACGTGATGCTCGTGATTTGCTGCGCAGCCGAGCGCCAGGCGGCGGTGAGCGGCCCCATGCCGTCGGTCACGCTGTAGCCCTTGCCGCGCCGGTCGTCGTAGTAGGCCGCGTCGGCCTGCGCCTGGGTGCGCTGCGTCGTTGCGGTCACGACGTACTGGATGTTCGCGTTCAGCACCGTGCTGTTGAGGATCGTGCCGTTGGGCGTGCCGTCGGTGGGGACACCCGTCCACGTCGACTGCACGACCGCGGGGAATGTGCCGTTGGCCGGCGCGGAAACGCCCGCGTCCACGAGCAGCGTGAGCGGCTGCCAGAGATCGAGGAAGCGCGCCACCACGCGTACGCCCGCATTGGTTGCGAGCGTGGCGTAACGCGCGTCGCCGCGCTGGTTGGTCGCGATGTTGTCGACGAAGGCGGGGACGTCGGGAATCGGTGCGTTGTCCACGAAGCCGGGGTCGGCAGGCGGCGCGGGAATGGCAACAGTGGTGGCGGGATCGCTATTGCCGCCTCCGCAGGCGGTCAGCGCGGCAACGCTGGTAAGCACTGCCAGGTAGACCGGCAGTGCAGTTCGATGGCGTGATGCGGGCATGCTGAGGGCTCCGTCGTCGTGATTGATGCGGTGTGGTTATTCCTGACTGACGGCGGCGAATTATGCTTACCCTCGATTACTCCCTAATTACTAATTTATTACGCAGATGTTAAACGGTAATAGAAATGAAGTACCGGCGAAATATTTTGCGTCGTTCATTTACGGCTGCGCCTCGAGATAGCCGACCCGCACGGGCGGCACGAACCACGCGAGACACAGGCCGGCCAGCGCGGCCACGGCAGCGACGATCAGGCCCATATGGATCGAGTCCACGAGCGCGCTGCGCGCCGAGTTCATCATCGCGTCGCCGGCATGGCCGGCGCTCACGAGGCGGCTGATCAGCGCAGCCTGATCGGCGCGGTCCACGAGCAGTTCGGGACTCGCGAACGACTTGAACCACTGCGTCGCCTGATACGAGTCGAGCGAGCGATTCACGCCCATGGTGTAAACATGCCCGAGCAGCGCGCCGGTCATCGCCGTGCCCAGCATGCCGCCGAACGTGCGCAGCGATTGCAGCATCGCCGTGGCGGCGCCGAGATGGTCGCGCGAAACGATCTGCTGCGAGCAGACCGTGAGGCTCGTGCCCACGAGGCCCAGCCCCAGGCCGCTCGCGCCCATGCACGCCATCCACACGAGATGCGGCTCGTTGCCTCGCAGCACGACCACCGCGAGGCTCGCGAATGCCGCCAACGCGAAGCCGACGTAGAGGATCGCGTTGGCGCGCCGGATGCGCGTGACCACGCGATTGTTCACGAAACTGCCGACCGTCGTGCCGAGCAGCAGCGGCGTGATCAGCATGCCCGAGGCGCGCGGCGACATCGCATAGCCTCCCTGGAACAGCAGCGGCACATAGAACACGAGCGAGAACAACGCAAACCCGCCCAGCACCGACATCGCAAAGAGCGGCCCGAGCTTGCGGTCGAGCAGCATGTCCACGGGGATGATCGGATAGCCCATGCGCTTTTCCCAGAAGAAAAGCGTCAGCGAACACACCAGCACGATCACCGCGAGCACGATCGTCGAAGTCGTCCAGCCCTGCCTCGGCAAAAGCTCGATGGCGAGCTGCAGCGCGCCGAACGTGACGGCGACGACGCACGCGCCGAGCCAGTCGAGACGCAGCCGCGCGCCTTCGCGGACATGGTGCAGATGCGGCAGGAAAGCGTGCACGAAGAAGAGCGCGACCACGCCCACCGGCACGTTGACGAAGAACACGAGGCGCCAGCTGCCGTGCTGGGTCAGCATGCCCCCGAGCGTTGGCCCGACCACGTTCGCCAGGCCGAACGCAGAGGAGACGAACACCAGCCAGCGCAGGCGTAGCCGCGGATCGGGGAACAGGTCGGCGACGGTCGCGAACACCGTCCCCATCATGATGCCGCCGCCGATGCCCTGCAGGCCGCGCGCGAGCACGAGAAACAGCATGTTGGTCGCGACCCCGCAGAGCACCGAGGCGAGGGTGAAGAGGAGGATGGCTGCGAGCATGAAGGGTTTGCGGCCGAACAGATCGCCCAGACGCCCGAAGATCGGAATCGTGATGACCGACGCGAGCATGTAGGCCGTTGCGACCCATGCATAGAGTTCGAAGCCCTTAAGCTCTGCAACGATGCGCGGCAAAGCGGTGCCGACGATGGTCTGGTCGAGCGCGATCAGCATCGAAACCGACGCGACGCCGAGCATCGCCAATACCGACTCGCGAAACGGCAACAGCTGCCGCGCTTGATCGTGAAGCCCAATGCTCGTGGCCATGTAGCGCTCCTCACCGCGGCGACGCGGCTAATCTGCTATGCGGTGCCCGGCAAAAGATCAATCGGTCGGGCCCGCGCGTGCGACCTTCATGCGCTGTGCAATGATGGTACGCCCGCTTACGCGAATGTCACGGGGCGAACGCGCTATCAAAGATGTTATTCCACCCGGCCCGCGCGAGGCTCGTGAGTCGGGAAGCGTTTGCCAACGTTTCGCGGTTCGTCGATCCGCACTTCAATTTCGCTCGGCATGGAGTAAATCGGCGAGTCCGTTGTTTGCCTTCACGTCGAACGGGATTCGACCGATACGGAGGGGACGTCATGAACGCTGCAATTCGACTCGTTTTGCGGGCAACGGCGAGCGGTGTGGCCGTGCTTTCCCTGGCCGGTCTATGCGTCGCGTCGTCGGGTGACGCTGGAGCGTCTCGCGATAGTGAAGAAAGCTCGTTTCTCTCTGAAAACGACGCGGCCATGACGAAGATGATGACGGGGATGGCGGCCAGGCCCACGGGCGACATCGATCGCGATTTCGTCGCAACAATGATTCCCCATCACCAGGGTGCCATCGATATGGCCATGGCGGAACTGCGGCATGGACACAACGAGCAGTTACGCCGGATCGCCCAGGAGATCGTGGTCGAGCAACAGCAGGAGATCGTTGCCATGCGCCTCGCGGTGCATGACGCGAAGCCGGCGCCGATGTCGCACTGACCCACTCGCATCAAAACGCAGGAGACAACGTCATGAAAACCAACGCCATGCTTGGCGCGGCCCTGACTGCCGTCGCGCTTGCCGCCGCCACGCTCGCCGAGGCGGGGCAGGTCCCCGGCTCGCTGGCGGCCGCCGATATTCCGGTGAGCCATCGGGACCGCGTTTATTCGTCTGATCAGTTTTCGAACACCGTGTCGATCATCGATCCCGCGGCCAATCGTCTGGTCGGTGTCATCCGGCTCGGGGAGCCGACTCCGGCCAACTTCAGCCCGCTCTATCACGGTCAGTTGCTCGTGCACGGGATGGGCTTTTCGCCCGATCACCGCACACTGGCCATTGTCTCCATCGGCTCGAACTCGGTGACCTTCATCGATACGCAAACCAATGCGGTCAAGCACGTGACCTATGTGGGCCGCTCCCCGCACGAGGCATTCTTCACGCCTGACGGCAAGGAGGTGTGGGTGACCGTGCGCGGTGAGAATTACGTCGATGTGCTCGACGGCAAGAGCTTCGAAGAGAAGACGCGCATTGTGGTGCCAGCCGGGCCGGGCATGCAGATCTTCTCGCCCGATGGAAAGTACGGCTATATCTGTTCGTCCTTCAACCCGGAAACCGATGTCGTTTCGGTAGCCGATCACAAGGTCGTGGCCCGCGTGACACAGGCGAGCCCGTTCTGCCCGAACATCGCGGCAACGCCGGATGGCCGGCAGGTCTGGTTCACGCTGAAGGATGTGGGCAAGACCCAGGTGTTCGACGCCCGCCCGCCGTTTGCATTGCTGAAAACGCTCGATACGGGGCCGATCACCAATCACGTGAACATCGTGCAGAACGCCCACGGCATGTTTGCATACGTGACGGTAGGCGGCCTGAACCAGATCAAGGTGTTCCGCACCGACGACTTTTCGCAGGTGGCGACCATTGCGGTCGGCAGCCTGCCGCACGGCATCTGGCCGTCGGGCGACGGGACGCGTGTCTACGTGGGCCTCGAAAACGGCGATGCGCTGACGGCAATCGACACGCTGACCAACCAGGTCGTCGCCACGGTGCCGGTCGGCCAGGCGCCGCAAGCCGTGGCGTACGTGCCCGACGCCGTGCCGGATGGCGACGGCACGGCCAACACGCAGCCGCTCGGCGCGGCGGGCGAGGCAACGCACGTGATGCTGATTCCGGTGGGTGGCACCGCGGCCGACCATGGCGCTGCGCCCACTTCAGTGGCATTGTTCGATCAGGGATTGCTGCAGGTGCTGCAGGCTGCGGTGACGGGATTGCAGGCGGGCCAGCCGTATTTCCTCGGACTTTCTGACCACGCCGACGGCAGTGGCCGCATCGACGTCCTCGCGAGCTTCAAGGCCAACCCGGCCGGCTCCGCGATCGTCAACACGCTGGGGCAGATTCGACAGGTCGTCGTGCCCGGCACGCCGGGCGTGTCCGATCACCGGCGATATCTCGTGATCGCGCCGAGCGTGGGCGGCGCGCCCGGACCGGCAGTGCAGGTGCAGGCCTTGTGAAGATCCCAGGAATCGTCTTCGTCATTTCGAATTCCTTAGTAAAGACTTACGGCTCGGGCGACACTGTTTGTTTGACCACGTACGGAAGCGCCCGACGCTTGACGCCTGCTTCTGCGGGAAGCTAACTGACGGTGATCGGTACCCGAAAGCGAGGTGAAGCAATGAGCGCTTCCCGCAATCTGGCTAACAGCCAGCTTACCGTCCTGCTCCTGATCCTTCTGGTGCATGGCACGGCCAATGCCGCCGGCGATCGTGCGGCGCCCACCGCCTCACCTGGTTTCGAACCGAGCGAGCTTTCGACGGACTGCGTCGACCGGGAATATCGTGGGAAAAATGCCAGACTGGGACTCGACTACACCGACCTGATCAACAACTGCGGCGCATCGGTCATCATCACGTGGCAGTCGTTCAACAACGGCGCGCCACAAACGGAAGGCGGGGGAATGGGCCAATCGGCGTGCATACCGCCCGGCGGTTCCATCACCACCGCGTCGCGCGAGCGGCTCGGCACGGCGAGTGAGAACCTTCCCGTTAGCGTCGTGACCTGCCAGTGATGGCAGCTTGCTGGTTCAGTCGGTAATGGCTCTCACCCTTCGCGAGGCCACGTCGATTCGCTGGTACTTCAAGGCTTCCAGCCACTGCAATGACTTCTCGACGATGTCGGCAGGTACCTCGTCGAATGTCGTGTTGCGGATCAAGGTCTCGCTCGCGGCAATGTCGTTGAACTCCCCCAGCGTCTTTTGCACGGACGTGAGCTCCTTGATGGTGCGCTCGTGCCCGCCTTTGATCACGGGTTGAAAAAACTCGAGCAGATAGCGCAGCTTTTTACCGGCCTTGCGCACGTCATGAAGACTCTCCTCGTGGCCGGCCTCGCTTCGCGCGGCGCGTCTGCTGCGCTTTCGAAGCGTGCGCTGAGCCATGCGGACTCGCCGCCTGGCAAACGCGCGGATCGGCAGATCATCGCAACTCGACTGCAGCGTGGTTTGCGCGCGCAGCACGGCGTCGTTCAGAAATGCCTCGACGGCGTCGCTCTTGATCATCGCCTGGCTATGCGCCACCGCTTGCGCGCGCTTCTCGCGCGCGGCGCTCACGAGCAGTTCGATGGAGGCGTCTGACTTCTGTGCGGTTTTGAGGAGATCGCCTGCGATGTCCCAGTCGCGCGTTCCGCCCGCCACGGCGGCCAGGCGCTTGAATTCTTCGCTGGCGTGCGCGGTGGCTTCCTCGCCGAGCCAGGGCGAGTACGCCCAATACAAGGCACGAAGTTTTCTGAAGGCCACCCGAAGCTGATGAAACGCTTCGGGGTCGACTTCTGTTGCCAGGGATTTCGTTCTTTGCACCACTTCGACGACCACTGGCATGGCCAATGACGAGAAGGTGCTGGCGATGGAGGTCTTGCTGGTGAGTGACGCGGCGGAGCGGCGCCGATCGATTCTGAAGCGAGTGCGCGGCCGTGGCAGCGGCCAGTCACCGTCCATATCCATTTCAACCTCGAGTCTCACAAGAACAGGTTGGCCCAAACCATACCATACGGCCGGTTGGCAATCTAATCTTCGTGACGATTTGATGAAGTGTGCAAATTCTGACAAGTTGACAGCCTTTGCGTCGCCGGCAGGTTGAACTTCTGATTTTCTGTATTACGATGCTTACCTACATCAGGCGTTGCCATGCGGATGTATCGAGAAGCGCCCCCCGGAACGAAGTGGGAGTTCGAGTTGAAGAAACGGGCCACCGTGATCTGTCGTAGAGGTAAGCGAATACTCCTGGTAGCACGCAGTCAGTCGAAGTGGGCACTACCGGGTGGCATGTTGAAGCGCGGCGAGCATCTTACGGAGACCGCGCTTCGGGAACTCAAGGAGGAGACCCGGCTGCTGGGCAAGTCGGCCAGGTATCTGTTCGACATTCGCGGCAAGCAGAAACACCACCACGTCTTTTCCTGCGAAATACCGAGGCAGGCCAAGGCACGGCCGAGCAGCGAGATAGTCAGGTGTCGATGGGTCCATCTCGACGACATCCCGCGCCTGCTCACCAGCGGTCCAACAAACGATATCGTGCGGCTGATCAACCAGCGGCGCAGGAAATAACACCACGGCCCTCGTGGTGAAGGATTGAACGCCCACGGCGTTCAATCCGGATGCATCTGCCTTCCTCAGGCAGATACCCCAAGCCCAACATCACCAACGCTTCGCGCCCATCAGGCGTTTTCGTCGCCTTTGGCCGGACGGCCCGTCTTGACGGTCTCGAGCGCTTCGATCGCAGCCAGCAGCCGCTTCTGCGGGGTCGCTTCCAGCAATTGAAGGCCGGCGCGCAAAAGTTCGCTCTTTCTCACCGCTACACCGGCCTCCAGGCACTTGCGCTTGAGGAGGGCGATGCGCTGGTAGTCCGTCTTGGGCATCGTGAAGCTGTCGCGCACGACCTTGTCTTTCTTCACGCGCTTGGCCTTGACCTTTTCGGTGGGGGCGGCCGCAGGTGCAGGAGCCAGTGCCTCTGCTGCGCCGTTAGCGGGCTTCGCCGCCGCTTTGGATACGGCCTTTTTGCGTTTGGACTTTACCGCCGCTTCCGCTGCAGCTGCCGCAGCGGGCTTTGCTGCTTCGCTTTGCGCTTCCGCAGTTGCCTCGGCTGCCGCGGACTTCGGGAAGTGGAACGTCTTCTTGGTGGGTTTGCGTGTGGTCGCTACAGTCATGTCGATCTCCGGTCTGAAAACAGTATAAACAGTATATACGGTTTATTGCGACGTTCCACCCGCGCCGCGATCTGCCTTCGAACCTGTTCAGTGAGTCCTTGCTAACACGTCTGCTGAATGGTGACGTCAGCATTCGCAAGTTCTCTTTTGCGATCGACTGCAGTGTCACCCAATCGTCACATTGCGAACGTAACGTCCAGCGCATCAATAACGATTTTAAGGAGTACGGGATGAGAGTCAGTCTCTTTGCGATTGTCATTCTCGCGCTGGGCACGGGCATCGCCCAGGCTGCGGATATCACGGGCGCGGGCAGCACCTTCGCAGCGCCGATCTACACGAAATGGGCCGACGCCTATCAGAAGTCGGGCGGCGGCAAGGTGAATTACCAGGGCATCGGCTCGTCGGGCGGCATCAAGCAGATTCAGGCCAAGACCGTCGACTTCGCGGGTTCGGATGCCCCGCTGAAGGATGACCAGCTGGCCAAGGACGGCCTGTTCCAGTTCCCGACGGTGGTCGGCGGCGTCGTGCCGGCGATCAACGTGCCGGGCGTGAAGCCGGGCGAGATCACCCTGTCGGGCCCGGTGCTCGGCGACATCTACCTCGGCAAGATCAAGAAGTGGAACGATCCGGCCATCGTCGCGCTGAACCCGAAGGTCAAGCTGCCTGACCTCGACATCGCCGTGGTGCGCCGCGCCGATGGCTCGGGCACCAGCTTCATCTGGACGAACTACCTCTCGAAGGTCAGCCCCGAGTGGAAGAGCAAGGTCGGCGAAGGCACGACCGTGAACTGGCCGACGGGTACGGGCGGCAAGGGCAACGACGGCGTCGCGGCCTTCGTGCAGCGTCTGCCGGGTGCGATCGGCTACGTCGAGTGGGCGTACGCGAAGCAGAACCACATGGTCTACGCCGCCATGAAGAACGAAGCGGGCGCGGTCGTTCAGCCGAACACCGAAACGTTCAAGGCGGCGGCCGCCGGCGCGGACTGGAAGAAGTCGTTCTACCAGATCCTCACCAACGAGCCGGGCAAGGACGCATGGCCGGTGGTCGGCGCGACCTTCGTGCTGCTGCACACGGCGCAGGACAAGCCTGAGCAGGGCAAGGAAACGCTCAAGTTCTTCGACTGGGCCTTCAAGAACGGCTCGTCCGCCGCCGATAGCCTCGACTACATCTCGCTGCCGGAGTCGGTCGTGAGCGAAATCAAGTCGCAGTGGAAGGAGAAGGTCAAGGACGCGAGCGGCAAGCCGATCGCACCTTAACCTGCAGTGTAATGCGGGCGCGCGCATGCATGACGCGCGCCTGCATCTCCAGCCACTCAGAGCGTTCGGGGCTTCACGAGCCTAGTGTGCGTCTGTGCGCAAACTCCGCAGATTCTCGCGCACGCGCCGCGCGACCAGCACGGTCAGATAATCCATGATGCGCGCGCCGTCGCTGAATGCTGCCCAGGTTTCTTCGTACATCCTGGAAACGGTCTCCATGGGAGCATGGGTCTCGGCTGCAATCGCCTTTACGAGTTCTTCTGCGGCGTGCTGGTTCATCGATGCCTCCATGCGTATAGAGGGGAACGCGGGAAGGCCATTAGACTGCATCGCGCGTCCGGCACGCCAATACATTTAGCCTATCTACTGGCGCCTCTCGTTCGATGCGGATTCGTCGGTGTACAGCCTGTCAAATTCATTCACCGGCAGGCGCGATCTCCAGGCGATAACCCACACCGTAAATCGAGCGGATCATGTCCTGCTCGGGCCGGATCGACTGGATCTTGCGCCGCAGGTTCTTGACGTGCGAGTCGATCGTGCGGTCGGCCACGACCCGGTGATCGTCGTATAGCGCGCGCAGAAGAAAGTCGCGCGCGTAAATGCGGCCCGGGCCCGAATGCAATAGCGCAAGCAAACGAAATTCGATGGGCGTGAGGTGCAGATCGCGGCCGTCCAGGCGCGCGGCGTGTTGCCTAACATCGATCGAAAACGGCGAGGCCGCGGTGCCTTCCGCCTCCTGGTGCGCTCGCGCCAGCAGTTCGGCACGGCGCAGGATCGCTTTCACACGCGCCACGACTTCGCGCGGACTGAACGGTTTGCATACGTAGTCGTCGGCACCCAGTTCGAGCCCGAGCAAACGGTCGATTTCGTCCACGCGCGCCGTGATGATCATCACGGGTATCGCGGAGGACGTGCGAAGCTCGCGGCACACGTCGAGGCCGCTGCGTCCAGGCAGCATCAGGTCGAGCAGCACCATCGACGGTTGGTGTTCGCGCACGTAGGGCACGACCTCGCGGCCGTCGGCCACGATCGCCGTGGCGAAATCCTCCTTCGCGAGGTAGTCGGCGAGCAGGGCCGCGAGCTTGGGCTCGTCTTCGACGATGAGGATGGACGGCCGCGTGGTCGGATCAATCATGATGCGTGTGCAGGCGAGGAAGTTGGACCAGGATCCGCAGCCCACCGAGTGGGGAGCGCGATGCCTCGATGGTGCCGCCGTGCTGCTCCACGATGTGCTTGCACAATGCGAGCCCGAGACCCGCCCCCCCGCTTTGACGGCTGCGCGATGGGTCGACGCGGAAGAACCGGTCGAACAGATGCGGCAGCAGCGGCGCAGGAACCGGCGGAAACGAATCTTGAACGTCGACATGAATGTCGTTGTCGTTCGACGTGACCGAGAGCCTCACGCGGCCACCGGCATTGGTGTAGCGCAGCGCGTTCTCCAGCAGGTTTTTCCACAGTTGCGTGAGGCGATAAGGATCGCCCGAAAGCGTGGCATGAGCGTCGTCGGGATCGAATTCCAGCGCGATGTCCCTGGCGGCGAGGCGCTCGCGAAATACGTCACATGCGGCCTCCACGATGGGGACGAGATCGAGCGGCACTTTCTCGAACGAGAGCTGGCCGATGTCAGCCAGCGAAAGTTCGTAGAGGTCGTCGATCAACTGGCTGAGCATTGCTACTTCGGACTGCAGGGAAGCGATGGTCGCCGTGTCGGGTCGGCGCACGCCGTCCTCGATCGCCTCGAGTTCGCCGCGCAGCACCGAGAGGGGCGTGCGCAACTCATGCGAAATATCGGCGATGAAGTCGCGCCGGTCGCTTTCGGCCTTTTCGAGCGATGCCGCGAGCCGGTTGAAATCGCTCGCGAGCATCTGCAATTCGTCGCGGCCTTTGGCCGGCACGCGCGTGGCGTAGTCGCCGCCCGCGAGGCGATGCGTGGCCGTGACGATCCGCTTGATCGGCGTGAGCAGCATATGCGCGAGGATGATCGACATGGCGGCGGAGAGCAACGCGGTAAAGCCCACGATGATCCACGTCGCCTGCAGCTGGCGGTCCTTGAAGCGTTGCTCCGCCTGGTTGATGAGCGAGTTGGGTCCCGCCACCGCGATCCACCCGACCGTTTGGCCCTTGACACGCAGCGGATGGCGTACGGCGTCGGGCGGCGGGGGCGGCCCCGCGCTCGTGACGCGCTTCATGTTTGCGTCGTAAAGCGTGTAGGGCGGGCGAAACGGCCGCGGGCGCCCGGCAAGGCCGGGGGCGAGGGGACCGCCGTTGCCATCGTCGCTGTGGAAGCCGCCCGGCGCATCGGGCGGGCGGCCGTCGCCCGGCGGCGCGCCTGGCGGCGGCCCGCCATCGAATGGAGGTCGGTCTTGCGTGGACTCGCGAGCGAAATCCCAATTGCCATGCTGGGTGTACGAGGCTTCCAGTTCCTGCTGGAGCGCCGCCAGTTCGCTCGCACTTTGCTCCTGCAGAAAATCCACGAAGCCGAATTCGAAACTCGTCCGGATCGCGACGCCCATGGCCACGGCGGCGAGCACGCAAGCCGAAAGAATCGCGAGGAAGAGTTTGGAGGTGACGCTGACTTTCATGACGGGTTCAGCAGGGAGCAATACAGGCGAGTGCGAAATTATTCGGCACTATTTTCGCCCGAAGCATACCGTAAGGTATACGTGGCCCGTCCGAATCCACACTTTCTCCAGATTTCCCTTCTTTTTCCTGCACCGTTGTTCCGTATGATCCGCTGCAGATCGAAGCGCATCCATGCGTTCGTGCGCGGGATCCGGATGGAATGACGTGCATCACAGAGGAAGGGACAGATCGATGGACATTCACGTGCTGCTTGTCGAACCCGATCAGGCGTATCGGGACGACCTGCGTACTTATTTGCAGCGGCAGGAGATCGCGGTGTCGGTGCTGTATGGCGTCGAGCGGCTGGAGCAGCGTCTCGCGCGCGAAACGCCTTCGCTCATCATCCTGCGGCACGATGCGCTCAGGATCGACGGCATTGCAGCGCTGCGCACGCTGCGTGAGCGAGGGTGGCTGACGCCCGCCATCATCGTGAGCGAGTCCGCCGACGTGGCCGACAAGGTGCTTGCCTTCGAATTCGGCGCCAACGACTATATGGTCGATCCGTTCGATCCGCGCGAACTGCTCGCGCGCCTGCACCATGCATTGCGCTGCAAGATCGATTACCCTGCGTCGCCGCGTAGAGAGACGAAGTACGTCTTCGACGGCTTCGAACTCGACGCCATCGACAACCAGCTGTTCAGGGACGGCCTCAAGATTCCCGCGCCTCCCCTGGTGCTCGCGGTGCTCGCGGTGTTCGCCGCGAACCGCCTGCGGCCGCTTTCGCGCGAGCGCATCGTAAGCATGATCGATCGCAATTCGTCGCTGCACGCGCGCAGCGTCGACGTCGTCGTCTTTCGTCTGCGCAAGCTGCTCGGCCTGTCGCCCTGCGGCCGCCAATATATTCAAACGCGTTACAGGGATGGTTATGTGTTTTGCCCTGACGACGCGCTTCCCGATCTGGACCAGGCTGCTGCCCGCGCGTAAAAAAACCCGGCGATGCGCCGGGTATGCAAAGGGTTGAAGGTAAAGCACCGTTCATCAGCGGTCGAGGCTTCCCGCGCAATGTCAGGCGAAGACCAGCGTAGCAGGTGACGTCGCATTCACGAAGTCCAGAAACATTGCTAATTCTTTACGTGTAATCGGGCCCGTAACGTTCGCGCGCGCCGGCGTGGCGTCAAAGAAATGCGCAGAAAGATCACGTAACCCCCAAATCGCGCCACAGTGGCACCATGCGTGTCCATAGCCGAAACCCGATCAGACACGCAACCGATGCCACAGCCCGCCCGTGTGAGTCACGCACAGCACGACACGCCTGGACGACGGCAGGTGCATGGCGCAGCGCTTTGCGGCGTTCGCAGCGGCTCATTTCGGATTGCAAACCGTTGAGATATCGAACGGTATTCGTGCGCCGCTGGAGTTTCAGCACCGCCGTTACGCCCAACGCGTGGCGGTGCATCCGGAGGCCAGCACGGCCGACA
This sequence comes from Paraburkholderia sp. BR10937, assembly GCF_040965695.1. NCBI lineage: Bacteria > Pseudomonadati > Pseudomonadota > Betaproteobacteria > Burkholderiales > Burkholderiaceae > Paraburkholderia > Paraburkholderia sp. BR10937. The sequence goes on along the minus strand of NZ_JBFRCL010000004.1, from coordinate 44,839 downwards.
AGTGCTGGCTGGCGCGCCGCTTCATCGGGTTATCCCGGCGTTTGAGCCGGGAAGGCTTCGCGCCTGAGTTCGTGGTTCCCGACAGCGAACGTTCGCGCTGGCTGCCGCTTGCCAGCGTAGCGCCGCCGTTGCGCTCGTTTCGCGATACGGCCGGGCTTGCGGCGTGGCTCTACGAATCGGGCTGGTTTATCGGCAACGATTCGGGCCTCGGGCATCTTGCTTCGGCACTCGGCATTGCGACGCTGACCGTATTCCGCCGGCGCCGCGTCGCGCAACGCTGGCGCCCGGGGTTCCAGCACGGCGAAATCGTGCTGCCGCCTTGGTGGGTACCGACCGCGGGGCTCAAGGAAAAGTGGTGGCGCGAAAGCATCTCAGTGAGACGCGTGCAGCGCGCGTTTCGGGTATTGCGGGCGCGCGTGGCGTCGATTAACTGAAGCCTCGATCGCGATAAACGCATGTTGGGGTTCTCTACGCATGCTGAATATAAATTTAGTCTTGCTAACGTATAAAAATTCGCACGAAAATGAAAATACAGATCCAGGGCAGTGTTGCAGTGGCGTTGCCGCCGCCGATCGGCGATAGCCTCATCGGGCTCGTGCTCGTCAACAATCTGATTCGCAACGGCTACCGTCCCATTGTGTTTGGCTGGGTCGCCGAGCAGCTCGCCGACTGGTTTCCCCATATGACGGTCGGGTATCAGGCGGCGTATGCGGGTGCCTTCGAAACGGTGATCGAACTGCGTCCGACCGAGTTCGGGCCGATGCTGAGCCGCACCGGCAAGACATTGCGTCTGGCTGACCTGCCCGAATACGGCGGCGGGAAGCACATGGTCGACCGCGTCGTCGATATTGCCGCGAATGTGTTCGGGTTGCGCGGCGTGACGCATTCGAACGGCCTCGTCGTGCCGCCTGGCGTGCAGCGTGGCCGTTTCGCGGATCGTGTCGTGATCCATCCGACCGGCAGCCACCGGGAAAAAATGTGGAGCCGCGAGAAGTTTCTCGCGCTCGCCCACGAACTCAAGCACGCTCATTTGCATCCGAGCTTTCTCGTTGCGCCCGGCGAGTTCGCCGCCTGGCGGCAAAGCACCGTGCAAGGCCACGAAGTTCACTCGCTGCCGCGACTCGAAGACGTGGCGACGTGGATCGCCGAGTCGGCGTGGTTCATCGGCAACGACTCGGGTCTGGGCCACCTCGCTTCATCGATCGGCGTCCCCACGCTCACGCTTTTCATGCGGCGCGGCCTTGCCCGTACGTGGCGCCCGTGCTGGGGACCCGGCCAGGTCGTATTGCCGCCCAACGTCATCCCGTTCGGCAATGTCAAGGAGCTGCTATGGACGAAGCTGCTCAGCGTAAGCCGTGTGATGGCGCACTTTCAGGCGCTGCAGGCGCGCTCATGAGCGCAAGCTCGACCACGCGCTGCCGGAGTATGCGATGGTCGAGCCGCATCGCATCAACGTATCGTTTCTGCCGGGCAAGCTGCGCGACGCCTGGTTCTCGTGGCGGCTGCGCCGTGCGAAGCGCGTCGCGAACGTCGACGTCATGATCGGCTGCAACCGGGTCGACAGTTCGGATATCGCGGTCTGTGGCGGCACCCATCGCGGTTTTCTGCGCGCAACGGGCCGTAGCCTCAAGCTTGCCGACCGTTGGCAGATTGCGCTGGAAGAACGCCTGTATGCCAATGCGGCAATCATTCTCGCGCACTCGCCGTTGATGCGTGACGAACTGATCGAACTGTACGGGATCGATGAAGCCAGGGTGCGCATTCTGCGTCCCCCGGTCGATACGGCGCGTTTCACGCCCGTCGATGCGGCGGCTCGCGCTTCGCTGCGCAAGCGGCTCGGCTTCCAGGACAACGAGTGCGTGCTGCTCTTTCCGTCGAGCAGTCATGTGCGCAAGGGACTCCCGCTCATTGAAGCCGCCGTGCAAGACCTGAAGGAACCCGTCGTCGTCGCGGTAGCGGGCCGCCCGGTGGCCAGTCACTCGCCGCATGTGCGCTACATCGGCTTTCAGCGCGATATCGAAGACTGCTTTCGCGCGGCGGACTTCACGATCCTCGCTTCCGCCTATGAGCCGTTCGGGCTGGTGGGGATCGAATCGGTCATGTGCGGCACGCCGGTGATCATGCCGTCGACGATGGGTTGCGGCGACGTCATTGCCACGCATGCGAAACACGTGTTCGAGCGGGGAGATGTGCGGTCGCTGCGCGAGACGATCAGGCGTGCAGTCGCCAATCGGGCTGTCGTGAATGGTCGGCGCATGCGAGAAGTCGCCAACGAGAACGGGCAAGCCGTGCTGTACGACGCCAGCGTGGCCGGGCACGTCGACTCGCTGCTTTCGCTGGCCAGCCAGGTTCACACCAGGTGGAGCATCAGCCCGTTGGCGCCTTACGCGGCGCCGCTTCGACGCTGCGTCTGAGCGCGGCTGTCATTCCGCGTTCACATTGACCGCCACGTCCACCCGATGCGCGCCGCCGCCAAGAATGACGCCGCGCAGGAGCGACACGTCGGTGTAATCGCGGCCGATGGCGAGCGTCACGTGGCCCTGGTCGGCGAGCACGTCGTTGGTCGGATCGAGATCGATCCAGCCGGCAGAGGGTGCAGACGGCGCCGAAGGCACGTAGAGCGACACCCACGCATGCGAGGCGTCCGCGCCGATCATCGGTTGAGCGCTTTCGGGCGGGTCGTTGCGCAGATAGCCGCTCACGTAGCGCGCCGCGAGCCCGATCGAACGCAGGCAGCCGATCATCACCTGGGCAAAATCCTGACATACGCCATGGCGCAATTCGAAGGCGCGCGCGGCGGGTGTGTCGAACGACGTCGCCGAAGGGCGGTACACGAAGTCCGCGTGGATGCGATGCATCAGGTCGATCGCGCCGGCCAGAACCGGGGCGGCGGGCGCGAAACTCTCCAGCGCGTAGGCGCGCAGTTCCGGCTGCAAGGCGATATTCGGCGAGGCGAAGCAGAACTCCGACTCCGCACGGAAGGCGCCGCCCGCCGTGTAACGCAGCGTTTGCGCGACATCTTCCCAGGCCGGCGTGCTGTCTGCGTCGAGCGTCGCGTAGCGCGGCGAGAGCAGCACGCTCGTTTCACTCGTCATCTGCAGATAGTCGTGCGGCGCATCGAACGAGAAGTAGAGGACCTCGTTGCCGAAGGCGTCGCGGCGGCTCGTCTGATACGACGGGGCGGGTTCGATACGCTCGCGGTGCGCGAGCACGCGCTGCCAGGGCAGGTCGAGCGGGCGGATGGTCGCGAGATGCTGCGCGGTTTCGACGAGCGTCGAATAGCGGTAGGTCGTGCGGTGCGTGACCGCGAGGCGCGTGCCGGTCATGACCAGACCTGTGCGGCGAGCGGCACGGCGTGACTGAACCAGCGCGCGCTGATCTCGTTCGACATCGCGGCCATGCGCTCGGCGAGGCTGTCGCACAGTGCGGTGAGCGCGGGGTAGCGGCCGTCGTCGCCGGGCTCGCAGAGCGCCTCCAGCGTCGGCAGCGCCTCGACGGGCGCGAGCTGCGAGGCGAACGGCTCGCGTTTCGGGCCGCGCGCCGCCTGGGCGATTTCGTCGAGCCGCGCGCGCAGCCGCGCATAGACGCCGTAGAGCCCGCGCGGATTGGTCGGGTCGGTCACGATCACGTCGAGCAGGGCAGGCACTTCGAGGCGCCCCGGATACAGCGAGCGATACGTGAGCGTGCTGTCGAACAGCTGCAGCAGCACGTCGAAGCCCGCGGGCGTGGCGAGCGTGCGTTCGTGCGCGGCGATGCGCAGCATGGTGGCCAACGCGGCCACGCGTTCGATATGGCGCCCCGCGAATAGCAGGCGCCAGGCTTCGTCGCGGGTCATACGGTCGCCCTGGCAGCCGCTGATGGCGCTCAACTGGGTGGCGAGCGCATCGAGCGCGCCCATCAGCGCCATGCGGTCGTACGGCGTGGGACGCCTGAATTCGAGCGCCGCACCCTGACGCGCCGCCGCAGGCACGAGCGAAAGCGCGTGAAGCGCGTCGCGGAAGTCGTTGCGCGAGGCAAGCACGGTGCGCCAGTGATCGTTCGACAACCGGCCGCGAATCTCGCCGCACGCGTACGCCTGGCTCGCGAGCGTGCGGCCGATGCCCGTTGCGCCGGCATTTTCGTGCAGATTGGCCACGAGCGCGCGCTCGAAGTCGTCGAGGCTGCGCCGGGCTTCGCTGACCGTGGCGGGCACGAGCCCGTTCGCGGCGGCCAGTTCGATGAAGGTGCCGAACAGCTCTTCGGCGTCGCTGCCTTCGAGCGAGCCGAGAATCAGCCGGCACAGGCGCACACCGTTTTCGGCGCGCTCGCCGTAACGCCCCGCCCAGAACAGGTTCTCCGCCGAGCGGCTCGGCACGCGGCGGCGCTCGCGGCGCAGCTCGCCGGGCTTGATCGGGCTCGGCAGGAGCGTGAAGGTCGAACCGGGCTGGCTCGACAGCACCCAGGTATCCACGCTGCTGCCGCCCATCTGCATCGATACGGATTCCTGATGTTCGGCCGCGAGGCGCGTGAAGCCGCCGGGCAGCACACGCCAGCCGCATTCCTGGTCGGAGATCGCGTAGACGCGCAGCACGGCAGGCCGCGCGCCTAGCATGCCCGCGCCGGTTTCATAGCGCGGCGTATAGCTGTAGCACAGCGGCTGCTGGACCGTGAAGGCGTCAGGCAGTTGCTCGATACGCTCGCGCCAGTCGGCGAGCGTCTGCACGCCGGCGGCGAGTCCGGGCGGCGCGGACGGGGCGTTCGCCGCGCCCGGCCACGTCGGCACGAGCAGCGCCTCGGGCACCTGCGCGAGCGCGTCGCGCCAGGCCGCGTCTTCGCCGCACCACCAGGTCGCGATGCCCGGCAGCGCAAGCTCCTCGCCGAGCAGCGCCTGCGCGATGCCGGGCATGAAGCCGTGCAGCGCGGGCGATTCGACGAAGCCCGCGCCGGGCACGTTCGAGACCATCACGTTGCCCGCGCGCATGACCTGCAGCAGGCCCGGCACGCCGATGGTCGAGTCGGCGCGAAGCTCGACCGGGTCGCAGAAGGTGTCGTCGAGGCGGCGCAGCACGGCGTGCACGCGCTCCAGCCCGTCCAGCGTTTTCAGGTACAGCATGTCGTCACGCACGGTGAGGTCCTTGCCCTCGACGAGCGTGAGGCCGAGGTAGCGCGCGAGGAACACGTGCTCGAAGTAAGTCTCGCTGAACGGCCCCGGCGTGAGCAGCACGATATGCGCAGACGCGCCACTCACGCTGCGCTCGTCGGCGCTCATGATTGCGCGTGCGGCCGCCGCGAGCGTGGCGATGAGCTGCGAATAGGACGGTGCGAGACGATGCACCCGCATGGTGCGAAACGGCTCGGCGAAGAGGCTCGAGACGATGAGCCGGTTTTCCAGCAGATAGCCAAGCCCCGAGGGCGCTTCCGTGCGGTGCGAGACGACGGTCCACTGACCTTCGGGCGAGCGCGCGAGGTCGAGCGCGACGATTTGCAGATACTGGCGGTCGGGCGGCACGAAGCCTTTCACCGCGCGCAGATAGCCCGGGTGGCCGAACACCAGCGCGGGCGGCAGCAGGCCGCGCGCAAGCAGCGTTTGCGGCCCGTAGATATCGGCGACGATCTCATTGAGCAGGCGCGCGCGCTGCGCGGCGCCGCGCTCGATCTGCGCCCATTCGGCTTCGTCGATGATGAACGGCAGCACGTCGAGCGCCCACGGCCGCGGTCCGCCCGTGTCCGCGTAGACGTTATAGGTGATGTCGTTCTCGCGCACCTGGCGTGCGACCGACGCCGCCGCGCCGTCGAATCCCGCCACGCCCGGCTTGCCGAGCAGCCCGAAGAACTGCCGCCACGGCTCGCGCAGCTCGCCTTCTGCCGTTTGCAGCTCGTCCCAGTGTCCGGCGCGCACCGGCAGCGTGCGCAGCGGCGCGCCCGCCTGGTCGTCGCTGGCGGAGGAATCGAACGGCAGGGTGGATTGGGTCGGCAAGATCGTGGGTCGTGGCAGCGCGCCTCACTCGCGAGGCGCGCTTTCGGTTAGGGCTCTTGACGGGTTATCGGCCGCAATCAGCCGCGGCGTAGATCCAGTGTGAACGGAAATTCGAGGCTGCGCTCGGGCGGCGCCACTTCCACGGGCCCAGGCGTGTGGCCGGTCGTGAAGAAGCGCGCGCGCCGCCGGCTCTCGGCCTCGTAGGCGTTGACCGGAAACGTCTGATAATTGCGGCCGCCCGGATGCGCAACATGATACTGGCATCCGCCGATCGCGCGCGCGCTCCAGGTGTCGACGATATCGATCGTGAGCGGCGCGTGCACGCCGATGGTGGGATGCAGCGAAGCCGCTTGTTGCCACGCGCGAAAGCGCACACCGGCTACGCTCTCGCTCACGCGTCCGGTCGGCTGAAGCGGCAGCGCGCGGCCGTTCACGGTCACGACGTGGCGGTTTTCGTTGATGCCGAGCACGCGCACTTCGAGCCGCTCCACCGACGAATCGACATAGCGCACCGTCGTGCCGGCTCCGCCTTCTTCGCCCATCACGTGCCACGGTTCGAGCGCATGGCGCACCGAGAGCGCAATGCCGCTCGTCTGAAGTTCGCCGACCAGCGGGAAGCGGAATTCGAAGTGCGGCGCGAACCAGGCGGGATCGAGCGGGAATCCCGCCGCAGACGTTTCGGCGAGCACGTCGTCGAAATCCATCTGCACGAAGCTCGAGAGCATGAAGCGGTCGTGCAATTCGGTGCCCCAGCGCGTGAGGCGCTGCGTGTACGGCGTCTTCCAGAAGCGCGCGACGAGTGCACGCAGCAGCAGTTGCTGCGCGAGGCTCATGCGCGCGTGCGGCGGCATTTCGAAGCCGCGCAGCTCGAGCAGACCGAGGCGGCCGGTCGGGCCGTCGGGCGAGTAGAGCTTGTCGATGCAGAACTCGGCGCGATGCGTGTTGCCGGTCACGTCGATAAGGATGTTGCGCAGCGTGCGGTCGATGAGCCAGGGCGGTACGCGCGGGCCGTCGTCGAAGGGGCTTCCGAAGCCGCGCAGCAGATCGACCTGACGCTCGATCTCGGCGAACGCGACTTCCAGTTCGTAGACCTGATCGTTGCGCGCTTCGTCCACGCGCGGCGCCTGGCTCGTCGGCCCGATGAAGAGGCCCGAGAACAGGTACGACAGCGACGGATGGTTGTGCCAGTAGGCCACGAGGCTCGCGAGCAGGTCGGGGCGGCGCAGGAACGGGCTGTCGGCGGGCGTGGCGCCGCCGAGCACGAGGTGATTGCCGCCGCCGGTGCCGGTGTGGCGGCCGTCGAGCATGAACTTCTCGGTGGAGAGCAGGGTTTCGTGCGCAGCCTGATAGAGGAATTCGGTGCGCTCGACCAGCTCGTCCCAGTTCGACGACGGGTGGATGTTCACCTCGATCACGCCGGGGTCGGGCGTGACCTGGAGCATTTTCAGGCGCGGGTCGCGCGGCGGCGGATAGCCTTCGATCACGACGGGCAGCGCCAGCTCGGCGGCAGTGGCTTCGACGGCGGCCAGCAGGTCGAGGTAGTCGTCGAGCTCGGCGAGCGGCGGCATGAACACGTGAAGCTGGCCTTGCGCGCGGCCGAAGGCGGCGGCTTCGGCTTTCGGCCCGGCGGCGCGCGCGGGGTCGCGTGCTTCGACGCACAGTGCGGTGCGGTGCGTCCACGCAGCGGATTCGCCGCGCTCGGGGTAGCGGTTTGTTTCGGGTCCGTTCGCGCCCCCCGCGCTTCCCGCGTTTTCTTCGCGCCGCGACGACGCGGCAGCATCGAAGCCCGCCTCGTATTGCATGCGCAGCTCGGCCGCGCTGCGCAGCGGCGCCGGCGCGGCGAACGGATCGCGCGCGTGCTGCCACGGGTAGTCGCCCGCCGCGACCCACGGCAGCGAATCGAGCGGCAGACGGTAGCCCATCGGCGAGTCGCCGGGAATCAGGTACATGCGCTCGTCGCGGAAGAACCACGGGCCGCTGACCCAGCGCGGCCCCTGCAGGGCGGGCTGGGCCGCCGACAACTCGCCGCGCTCGCACGCAAGCGGCAGCACGTAGCCGGTCACGGTATCGAGGCCGGCGTCGAACACGCGGCGCAGCCGCACGCGTTCCAGTTCGTCGTCGAGGCGCGAGTCGAACGGATCGACGTTCACGGGCAGGCGGCGCTCGCGCCACAGGTAGTACCAGGTGTCCTCGTAGCCGGGCTGCACGTGTCGCGGATCGACCGCGAGCTTCCCCGCGAGGTGTTCGATGAAGCGCTGGGCGTCCGCCGCGGTGTGGTGGGTCGGCGAGCGCTCGTCGGCGAAGAGCGCGGGATCGCGCCAGCAGGGCTCGCCGTCCGCCCGCCAGAAGAGCGAAAGCGCCCAGCGCGGCAACTGCTCGCCCGGGTACCACTTGCCCTGGCCGATATGCAGAAAGCCCAGTGCGCCATAGTGCGCGCGCAGTTTGTCCATCAGCGCGATGGCGTAGCGGCGCTTGGTCGGGCCGAGCGCATCGGTGTTCCATTCGGGCGCGTCGCGGTCGCCCGCCGCCACGAAGGTCGGCTCGCCGCCCATGGTGAGGCGCACGTCCTGGCCGGCGAGCGCGGCGTCCACCTGGACTCCCATCGCGTGCATATCGGCCCATTGCGCTTCGGTATAGGGCTTCGTCACACGCGGCGTTTCGAGCACGCGCGAGATCGACATGGCATGCGAAAACTCGACTTCGCATTCGTCGAGCGCGCCCGAGATCGGCGCGGCGCTGCCGGGCTCCGGCGTGCATGCCACCGGAATATGGCCTTCGCCCGCGAGCAGGCCCGAGGTCGGATCGAGCCCGATCCAGCCCGCGCCCGGCAGATAGACCTCGCACCAGGCGTGCAGGTCGGTGAAGTCGGCCTCGGCGCCGCGCGGGCCGTCGATCGCCTTGACGTCGGGCGTGAGCTGCAGCAGATAGCCCGACACGAAGCGCGCCGCGAGCCCGAGCTGTCGCAGCGTCTGCACGAGCAGCCAGCCCGTGTCGCGGCACGAGCCGGAGCCTTTCTCCAGCGTTTCCTCGGGCGTCTGCACGCCCGGCTCCATGCGGATCAGGTAGCCGATCTCGCGTTGCAGGCGCTGGTTCAGCTCGACGAGGAAGTCGATCGTCACACGCGGCGTGCGATCGATCGTCTCGACGAAGGCGGCGAAGCGCGGTGTCGGCTCGCTGTGCGCCAGATACGGCGCAAGTTCGGCGGCCAGCTCGGGCGCGTACGCGAACGGAAAGCGCTCGGCGCTCGGTTCGAGAAAGAAGTCGAACGGGTTGTAGACCGCCATTTCCGCGACCAGATCGATCGTGACGCGGAACTCGCGCGTCGGCTCGGGAAACGCAAGCCGCGCCTGATAGTTGGCGAACGGGTCCTGCTGCCAGTTGACGAAATGACCGGCGGGCTCCACGCGCATCGAGTACGAGAGGATGGGCGTGCGGCAGTGCGGCGCGGGTCGCAGGCGCACTACGTGAGGCGCGAGGCGCACGAGCCGGTCATAGCGATACTGCGTGACATGGTTTAACGCGACACGGATGGACACACCCGACTCCTCGATCGACGTGGATGGAACGGCGGAAAAGGCGCACGGCGCAGCGCGCCTATGATGCGCATGGCAAAAGTGCAGGATGTGACAGCGGCGGCCGCGCGAGGGCGAGGCACGCGGCGTGCTGCGCGAGGCACAGCGGAACGCGCGACCATCACAGGAATGCGGCAATGAAGACCTTTCACTGCGATCACTGCAGTCAGCTGGTGTTTTTCGAAAACGAGCGCTGTGAGCGGTGCGAGTCGCGCCTGGGTTACGTACCGCAGACGGGAGAGATGCACGCGTTCGAGGACGCGGGCGAAGGCCGCTGGCGCAGCCTGAATGCGCAGGCAAACGGCGCGATCTTTCGCCAGTGCCACAACTACGCGGTCGAAAACGTCTGCAATGGCATGATTCCGGCCGATTGCGACGACACGCTGTGCCGCGCCTGCCAGTTCACGCGCACGATCCCCGACCTCTCGCGGCCCGAGAACCGCCTGTACTGGTATCGCCTCGAGACGGCCAAGCGGCGCCTGCTCTATACGCTGGGGGCGCTCGGCCTGCCGCTCGTCACGCGCGCCGAAGACCCGGAACATGGCCTGCAATTCGCGTTTCTCGAAGAGACGGGCGACGGCCAGCGCATCATGACGGGCCACGATCACGGCCTCATCACGATGAACATCGCCGAGGCCGACGACGCGCATCGCGAGCGCACGCGCATTTCGCTGCACGAGCCGTATCGCACCTTGCTGGGGCATTTCCGCCACGAGGTCGGCCACTACTATTTCGACCGTCTCGTCGCGCGGGAGCCGACGGGGCGTTGGCTCGAACCGTATCGCCGCCGCTTCGGCGACGAGCGCGCCGACTATTCCGCCGCGCTCGCCGCGCATTACGCCGATGGCCCCGCGCCCGACTGGGCCGAGCGCCACGTGAGCGCGTATGCGTCCGTGCATCCGTGGGAGGACTGGGCCGAGACGTGGGCGCATTACCTGCATATCGTCGATACGCTCGACACGGCCACGGCCTGCGGGCTCGCACTGCTGCCCGACAGCCCCGACGAGCCCACGCTGGTCGACCAGACGCCGGTGGACGAGGCGAGCTTCGACAGCCTGATGGCGCGCTGGTTTCCGCTCACCTACGCGCTCAACAGCCTGAACCGCAGCCTCGGCATGCCCGACGGCTACCCGTTCGCGCTGGCTTCGCCCGTCATCGACAAGTTGCGCTTCGTTCATCGCGTGATCTCGGCTTCGTCTTCGCGGCCGTGAACGCCTACGCGCCGCGCGAGTTCGTTGCTGTGCCGGCTCAGCGCTCCAGCACCCAGGTGTCCTTCGTGCCGCCGCCCTGCGAGGAATTCACCACGAGCGAGCCCTCGCGCAGCGCCACGCGCGTGAGCCCGCCCGGCACCATGCGCACCTCCTTGCCCGAGAGCACGAACGGACGCAGGTCGATGTGGCGCGGCGCCACGCCCGATTCGACCCACGTCGGGCAGGTGGAAAGCGAGAGCGTGGGCTGCGCGATGTACTTGTCCGGGTTCGCAATGAGCGCCGCGCGAAACGCCTCGATCTCGGCGCGCGTGGCGGCGGGACCGATCAGCATGCCGTAGCCGCCCGCGCCGTGCGTCTCCTTCACGACCAGCTCCGGCAGATGGTCGAGCACGTAGCGCAGGTCGTCGGCCTTGCGGCACATCCACGTGGGCACGTTCTTGAGCAGCGGTTCCTCGCCCAGATAGAAGCGCACCATGTCGGGCACGTACGGGTAGATCGACTTGTCGTCGGCGACGCCCGTGCCTACCGCGTTGCACAGCGTCACGTTGCCCTTGCGGTAGACGTTCATGAGACCCGCCGCGCCGAGCGCCGAGTCGGAGCGGAAGACGAGCGGGTCGAGAAAGTCGTCGTCCACGCGCCGGTAGATCACGTCCACGCGCTGCCGGCCCTGCGTGGTGCGCATATAGAGGTGATCGTTCTCGACGAACAGGTCCTGGCCTTCCACGAGCTCGACGCCCATTTGCTGCGCGAGGAACGCGTGCTCGAAGTAGGCAGAGTTGTACATGCCCGGCGTGAGCAGCACGACCGTCGGGTTGTCGGTGCCCGACGGCGCGGCGGCGCGCAGCGTGTCGAGCAGCAGGTCGGGGTAGTGCGCTACCGGCGCCACGCGATTGCGCACGAACAGATCGGGAAAGAGCCGCATCATCATCTTGCGGTTTTCCAGCATGTACGAGACGCCGGAGGGCACGCGCAGATTGTCCTCGAGCACGTAGAACTCGCCCTCGCCGGCGCGCACGATATCGATGCCCGCGATATGCGCGTAGATGTCGTGCGCGACGTGCACGCCCTGCATCTCGGGGCGGTACTGTGCGTTGCGCAGGATCTGGTCGGCGGGCACGATGCCGCGCTTGACGATCTCCTGCTCGTGATAGATGTCGTGGATGAAGCGGTTGAGCGCGTTCACACGCTGGCGCAGGCCTCGCTCGAGCGTGTTCCACTCCTGGCGCTGGAAGATGCGCGGAATCACGTCGAACGGAATCGTGCGTTCGGTGCCCGCACCCGATACGTCCTTTTCGCCGTAAACGGCAAAGGTGATGCCTACGCGCCGGAAGATGGCATCGGCTTCGGTGCGCTTCTTGAGCATCTGCTGCTCGCTCTGGCTGCGCATCCAGGCGAAGAATTCGCGGTAGTGGGCGCGCGGCTCGCCGGCCTGCGCGAACGCCGTGGCGGCGAGGCCGCGAACGTCGAACTCCCCGTACTCGAACATCTCGTTGAAGACTGTTGGCGTCATGTGCGTTTTTCCGTTCGCTGTTTTTTTGCGCTCGCTTGTTCAGGCTTGTTCGTGCCGGGCTGCATGGGGGGCGATGCAACTTCCATGCCGATGCCAGGCCTGCGAGCACAAGCCCTCATGCTCGATGCTGGTGCGGGGCGCCGCTCAGAACTCCATATCGAGTTCGTCGATGTCCTCGGTTTCCGACTGGGCCGCCGCGATCCATTCGGCGACGTAAGGCTGCTTGAGCACGCGCATGCAGTAGTCGCCGATGTCGGGGTCGATCGGCACGTCATAGGTGAGCAGGCGCGTGACGACCGGCGCATACATCGCATCCGCCGCGCCGATCTCGCCAAAGAGCCAGGGGCCGCCGTACTTCTGCAGGCATTCGCGCCAGATAGTCACGATGCGCGCGATGTCGTCCTGCGCGCGCGACCAGACGCGAAAGTTCGGAAAGTGGCCGCGCAGGTTCATCGGCAGCGCGGAGCGCAATGCGCTGAAGCCCGAATGCATTTCTCCGCACACCGAGCGGCAGTGCGCGCGCGCCGTGCGGTCCGCGGGCAACAGCTGCGCCTGCGGCTGGATCTCGTTGAGGTATTCGCAGATCGCGAGCGTGTCCCAGACCGTAATGCCGTCGTGGCGCAGGCAGGGAACGAGAATCGAAGGCGAGAGCAGCAGCAGTTCGGCACGCGTGGCTGCGTCGTCGAGCGGCACCGTCACCGTGTCGAATTCGAGTCCGGCGAGTCTGGCGAGCAGCCAGCCGCGCATGGACCACGACGAATAGTTCCGGCTGCTGATCGTCAGGGTCGTATTCGTCTGACTCATGGAGAGCTCCTGAACGGCGAGGACATGGCGGCAAACAGTGCGACGCGCAGAAAGCCGCATGCACCGAATGCGCGCATCGCTTCTGCGTGCACCGCTTGCGCGAACTGGCCGCACTACATTGCGGCATGCAGGAAGGCGCAACCGCCGCTCTGCGCGAAGCGCCCGCGCGCCTGGCCGTGCAGGTGCAAGCACTGTGCCAATGAACGCTTCTGGCATACGTATTGCCTGCTTCGCTTCGCGTTCAAGACAATCGGGACCACTGCCCATGAACCTGCTCGCCTATCTGGCCTACCAGACGTTCGCGGACTTGACGAGGTTCGGGCGCGCCACCGCGTCGTTCTCCCGCGCGGCGCTCGCGGCGTGGCCCGCGCTCGCGTGCGGCTTCGACGCGCGCTATCTCGACGCCTGGTGGGAGCAGATCGAGCTTGCCGGGCTCTCGCACGCGCGGCCGCCGTTCGAAATCGATGGGGTGGAGGTGGATGGCGTGCACACGCCGGTGACGGAAGCCGTCGTCAAGCGCACGCCGTTCGCCTCGCTGCTGCACTTTCGCAAGGACGTCGCCACGCCGCAGCCGCGCGTGCTGCTCGTCGCGCCGATGTCGGGGCACTTCGCGACGCTGCTGCGCGGCACCGTGCGCACCATGCTCGCCGACCACGACGTCTATATCACCGACTGGCACAACCCGCGCGACGTGCCCTTGTCGGCGGGGCGCTTCGGCTTCGACGAATACGTCGAGCACGTCATGTCCTTCATCCGGCGGATCGGCCCCGATGCGCATCTGGTGGCGATCTGCCAGCCGACGGTCGCGGCGCTCGCGGCCGTAGCGTTGATGGCCGCCGACAACGATCCCGCGCAGCCCGCGAGCATGACGCTGATGGCGGGACCGATCGATTGCCGCGTGAATCCCACCAGGGTCAACGATCTCGCCAACAGCAAGCCGATCACGTGGTTCGAGCGCAATCTCATCAGCGCGGTGCCAGGCGGTTTCCCCGGCGCGCAGCGGCGCGTGTACCCGGGTTTCGTGCAGCTCAGTGCGTTCATGTCGATGAACCTCGAGCGTCATCTCGCTTCGTTCGAGGAGATGCGCCACGAGCGGGCGAAGGGCGACCCCACGAGAGCGGATGCGCTCAACGTGTTCTACCGCGAGTACTTCGCCACCTCCGATCTCACCGCGGAGTTCTACCTGGAAACGGTCAGCTCGGTGTTTCAGGAATACGCCCTGCCGTTAGGCAAGCTCAAGGTGGGCGAGCGCCTCGTGGAGCCGCACGCGATCCGCCGCACCGCGTTGCTCACGATCGAAGGCGAGAAGGACGATATCTGCGCGGTTGGCCAGACCGTTGCCGCCCACGACCTGTGCCGGGGGCTGCGCCCTTATATGAAGACGCATCACGTGCAGACGGGCGTGGGCCACTACGGCGTCTTCAATGGCCGCCGCTGGGACACGCAGATCTATCCGCTCGTGCGTTCGACGATTCACGACCACGAGCCGCGTGCACGGCGCATCGCGGCGCCGGAGGCGATGGGCGACGATCGGGTGACCCTGCGCGCGCTGCTCGATGCCGATGCGCATGCGGCAACGGCCATCAGCCGCGCCGCCGCAACATAGTCCAACCAGGGCGGCCGCCTCAGATTGCGGGGCTCGCCTGCCAGGGTGTCGGCGCGGGCACGGCGCAGGGCGCTTCCACGTCGATCGACTTGAAGTCGGCGGGGCTCACGATTTCGAGGTACTCCATATCGGGCGAGTAATCGAACAGGTAATGGGCGATGCCCGGCGCCTGATGCACGCAATCGCCCGCTTCGACGAGCGTTTCCTTGTCGCCGTACATGAAGCGCGCCCAGCCCTTGAGCATGATGACGATATGAAAATCTGCCTCATGCCGGTGCCAGCCCGTGCCCACTTCCGGCGCAAGATTTGCCCTGACGAGTTGCGCGACCACCTTGCCATGCGTGGCTTTGGCGATACCCAGGTCGCGGTAGACAAAGAAGTCGCGCAACCCGCCGCCCGTGAACGAGGTGTCCTGCGGCTTGACGTGCGAAAAATCGGTGGCAAGTGCGGTTTGCATGACAGGTCTCCCGGGCGCAAAGGTTGGAGGGGCAACGGGTTCGGCAAGCACGACGCGTTCCAGCGTGAAGCCATTGGCGATAGCGTGCTCCAACGAAGCAATGAGCGTTATATCGATTCCGTTATTCATCACATAATGAATCGAAATATCGGCCTCAATTTTGACTGACCAGTATCTGACTTTCCATTCCCTGTTTCGGAGACCTCATGGCAACAAGATTCGCTCGCGCGTCGGTGCGCTCGCTGCGCCTCGTGGCTACGCTGTTCGCCGCGCTCGGCGTCTGGGTTGCGTCGAGCCCTACCGCCATCGCTGCGGCCCCGATGGGCGTCGCGTTCGTCTACCTCGGCAACCCCGGCGACGCAGGCTGGACCTACGCGCACGAACAGGGCGTGAAGGCGATCGAAGCGAAGTTCGGCGACAAGATCAAGGTTACGCGCGTCGAGAACGTGCCCGAATCCGCCGACTCCGAGCGCGTGTTTCGCGACCTCGCGAGCAAGGGCAACAAGATCATCGTGGGCTCGAGCTTCGGCTTTCAGGACTTCGAACTGAAGACCGCAAAGGATTATCCGGACGTTGTATTCGAGCATGCGACCGGATACAAGAAGGCCGCGAACTTCGCGACCTATGACGTGCGCACGTACCAGAGCGCGTATCTGGCCGGTCTGGTCGGCGGCTATACGACGAAGACGAATACGCTCGGCTTCGTCGCCTCGGTGCCGGTGCCCGAAGTGGTGCGCAACATCAATGCCTTCACGATGGGCGCGCGTTCGGTCAATCCGAATGCGAAGGTCAAGGTCATCTGGATCAATAGCTGGTTCGATCCGGGCAAGGAGAAACAGGCGGCCGAAACGCTGATCGGCCAGGGCGCGGACGTGCTGATCCAGAACACCGATTCGACGGCGACGATGCAGACGGCCGAGCAGAAAAAGGTGCACGCGTTCGGGTGGGACTCCGACATGAAGAAGTTCGGCCCGAATGCCCAACTGGGCGCTTGCGTGAGCTACTGGGGCGTGTATTACTCTCACCTGATCGATCAGGTGCAAGCCGGTACGTGGACCAACACGCCGACGTGGTGGGGCCTCAAGGAGAAAGCCATCGATCTCGCCGACATCAACACCGCAACCGTCTCGCCGGCCGCGCAAAAGGCGCTCGCGCAGAAGCGCGACGACATCATCGCCGGCAAATTCGATCCGTTCGCGGGGCCGATCAAGGATCAGAGCGGCGCGATCAAGGTGGCGGCGGGCACATCGCTGCCCGACGCCGAGTTGCTGCGGCTGAACTGGTTCGTGCAGGGCGTAGACGGCGCATTGCCGAAATAACGCCAACAAGGAGGAGACACACTTTGAGCCTGACCATGTCCGCACAGCAGAATGCATCGGCGTTCCCCGAGCAAGGGCTCGCGCCGACGCGCGAACAGATCGTCCGTCATCTGCGGCACGCAAGCGTGGTCGCGGAGCGCGCGACGCACTTGGGCCATCACCCGTTTGGCGCCATTCTCGTCGGGCCCGATCAGGAATCGGTTCTGATCGAACAGGGCAACGTCGATACCGTCAATCATGCGGAAGCCGTGCTCGCGCGCATCGCCGCGCTCAACTTCACGCCGCAATACTTGTGGAGTTGCACGCTCTATACGACGGTCGAGCCGTGCTGCATGTGCGCAGGTACGGCCTATTGGGCGAACATCGGGCGCGTGGTGTTCGGCATGACGGAAGAGCGGCTGCTGCAGGCCACGGGCAATCACGCGGAGAACCCGACGATGAGCGTGTCGTCGCGCTACGTTTTCGATCATTGCCAGAAGCGCGTGGACCTGATCGGGCCCGTAGCCGAGGTCGAGGAAGAGGTGATGCAGGTGCAGCGCAAATTTTGGGGAGACGCGTGAGCAAAGACTTCGGGTTGTCATCACGCGAAATTGCGCTTTAAGTGACCTGACCTATGCTTAACGCACCGGCATCCATTTGAACAGGAGAAACGCAAATGAAAGCTCGGCGCATCTTTGCAGCCCTGTTGGCTGCATCGCTTGTCCTGGCGCTGCCAGCCACCGCGAGTTACGCCTGCGACGGTACGGGTTATAACCAGCCAGGCTCCGGAAAATGAAGCGGTTATGTAATTAGCCGCGTGCCTGTGCTTGCCAGAAAAACCGCCACCAAAAATCCTTATTGCAGCGCCGCATCGGGTATCCTCATCCCCATCCATCTCATTGAATGAGAGAGAAACAGGGGAGCGAAGACATGCGGCGCGTGGTGTTCAATCAGAAGGGTGGCGTAGGCAAGTCAACGATCGTTTGCAATCTCGCTGCGATCAGCGCGAACGAGGGGCGGCGTACGCTCGTCATCGACCTCGACGCGCAGGCAAATTCGAGCCAGTACCTGCTCGGCGCGGCTTCCGCCGACGCGAAGCCCAACGTCGCCGACTTCTTCGAAACCGCGCTGACGTTCAGCTTCCGGCCGGTCGAGGTCACGTCGTTCATTCATTCGACACCCTTCGAGAATCTCGACGTGATGCCCGCGCATGCCGATCTCGACACGCTGCACGGCAAGCTCGAGTCGCGCTACAAGATCTACAAGCTGCGTGACGCGCTCAAAGAACTCGACATGTACGATGCGATCTACATCGACACGCCGCCTGCGCTGAACTTCTACACGCGCTCGGCGCTGATCGCGGTCGAGCGCTGCCTCATCCCGTTCGACTGTGACGACTTCTCGCGCCGCGCGCTCTACACGCTGCTCGAGAACGTGAAGGAAATTCAGCAGGACCACAATGCCGGACTCACGGTCGAAGGCATCGTCATCAATCAGTTCCAGCCGCGCGCGAGCCTGCCGCAACAACTCGTCGACGAACTCGTCGAGGAAGGATTGCCGGTGCTGGCGTCGCGGCTGTCCTCGTCGGTGAAGATTCGCGAATCGCATCAGCAGGCCAAGCCCGTCGTTCACCTCGATCCGGCGCACAAGCTCACGCGCGAATTCGTCGCGCTCCATCAGGAACTGAGCGGGGCCTGAAGAGCAAGCGCGGACATCACCGGTTTACGCCCCCGGCGGAGTGTGCAAGTATCCCTCGCAGCGAGTCGCACCAAGACTCTTGCTCTCTTGCGAGGTGCAGAATGGACTGGAGGTTCTGGAAGACAGAAAAGCGCCAGGAAGAGGCGCGCAACTGGCCCACCAATACGCATGAATCGATACGCCAACTCCTGGGCATGTACCAGGGCGTCGGCACGCCGCCGTTCACGAACTGGGCCGCACCCGGCATCGCATTCACACCCGAAGTCGAATCGATCGCCCAAAATGGGGTCAAGGGCTACCAGCTCGCCCTCTGGTTCTGGCTCTTTGCCGAGAAGCACGGCACCATCGCGGCGAGAATGGCGCGCGAAACGTTTTGCCTGCTGGCCGATGCGGCGCAGCCGTCGTCGGGGGACGCGATCGATGCGCTCCTCGATCAGGAAAACCGCCTCGCGCGTGCCGTCGAGGCGGTTTCCGCCGAGCAGCGCGCGTTCAGGCTGGAAGGCCTGAGCGTCGAACTGCCGATGGAATTCTTTCTGGCCACGGGCACGCTCAGGCTCAGGCCGGACTCGCCTTATGCGGGGGACGAGGCCGCCTCCCTGCAAGGCAACGACTACAAGCTGGCGGACTGCTTTCGCCACGCCACGGACGAAGCGCTGTCCGTGTTCCGGCCGATGATCCAGGCGGTCGAATTCGACGCGAAGACTTTGCCCAACTGGAAATGGAGCGCCCGGCCGGGCGCGGCCGAGCGGCATCTGCAGCGGCGCTACAGCAATCCGCTCTTTCCGTTGCACCGGCAGATGGTCACAGCCCACGACGTGCATGAGGCGCGTGTCGCCGACAACCTGGCGCTGCAGGATATTCGCAACGAACTCAATGACGTGCGGCGCGCATTCTTCGAAAAACCCGAGCTGCCGTTGAACTGGCTCGCTTACCTCGAAAGCTACCGGGACGAGGTGGACCGGCTCGATGAACGCCGCCTCGTCGCGGGTGGGCAGAACGCGGCGCTCGGCGAAGCGATTGCGGCGCTGCGTGCCGACGTCCTGGCGCCGTGGCGCGCCGAGATCCAGAAGAATCGCCACAGTCTCGCCGTGCTCGAGCAGGACGAGGCGCGCAGGGCCGAACGGCGCGCACTGCTGTACGGCTGCGACTGGACCGCGCAACTGCTGAGTCACGGCTCGCTGATCCCGCCGGACGAAGTCGTTCCCGCTTTGCTGAGCGAAACTCCAGCGGATCTGGAGCGGGCAGTGACCGGTCTGCAGTCGGAGCCGCGCCTGCATGAGACGCTGGCGCACTGCCGGGCCGTTGCGCATCGGCTCGTGAACGAGCTGCGCACGGCAGGTCACAACTTTCCCGATATGACCGACAAGCTGCGCATTCTGGACGGCACGTTCGCCGCTCCCCTGAATGGCCAGCACGAACGGCCGCTCGACGGCGCGCCGGGAGAGGTGCCGGCCTGAAATTCGAGGCGGGCACCCGGCTAGTTAGCCAACGTCAGTCGCTAACGTCAGTCGCTAACGTCAGGTTTTCAGACGGTAGCCCGTCTTGAAGATCCACGCGGTGATCGCGAGGAACAGCGCGAGAAAGGCAGTTGTCATGCCGAGACTCACGCCGACATCGACATCCGCGAGCCCGTAGAAGCTCCAGCGAAAGCCGCTGATCAGATAGACGATCGGGTTGAACAGCGTGATCACCTTCCACGCCGTCGGCAGCATGTCGACCGAGTAGAAGGCGCCGCCGAGGAACGTGAGCGGCGTGATGACCAGGAGCGGCACGATCTGCAGTTTCTCGAAGTTATCCGCCCAGATGCCGATGATGAAACCGAGCAGGCTGAACGTGACCGCGGTGAGCAGCAGGAACAGCGCCATCCACACCGGATGCTGGATCTGTATCGGCACGAAGAGCGCCGCGGTCGCGAGGATGATGAGCCCGAGCACGACCGACTTGGTCGCCGCCGCGCCGACATAGCTGACCACGATTTCGAGGTAGGACACGGGCGCCGAGAGCAGCTCGTAGATCGTGCCCGTGAAGCGCGGGAAGTAGATGCCGAACGACGCGTTCGAGATACTCTGCGAGAGCAGCGATAGCATGATCAGACCCGGCACGATGAACGCGCCGTAGCTGACGCCGTTCACTTCCTTGATGCGCGAACCGATTGCGGAGCCGAAGACGATGAAGTAGAGCGAGGTCGAAATGACCGGCGCGACGATGCTCTGCATCAGCGTGCGCCGCGTGCGCGCCATTTCGAACCGGTAGATGGCGCGAATTGCGTAATGATTCATCGGGAAGTTACCTGTCCTTTGCCGTCTTCTGCGACCGAATCTGGCGTGGGCCGTGAAACGGCAGCCGGGTCTTTATGGACGAGACTCACGAAGATGTCCTCGAGCGAACTCTGGCTCGTTTTCAGGTCCGTGAAGCCGATGCCGGCCTCGTTCAGATTCTTGAGCAGCGTCGTGATGATGTCGTTGCGTTCGTTTTCGCTGTCGTACGTATAGGTGAGTTCGGAGCCGCCGTCGGCCAGCTCCAGCCCCCACGCGGCGAGACCGTCCGGAATGGCGCTCAGCGGGGCGTCGAGCTGCAGCGTCAGCTGTTTGCGGCCGAGCTTGCGCATGAGCACGTCCTTGCGCTCGACGAGCATGATCTTCCCTGAGTTGATGACGCCGATGCGGTCGGCCATCTCCTCCGCCTCGTCGATGTAGTGCGTCGTCAGAATGATCGTCACGCCGTTCGCCTTGAGCCCGCGCACGAGTTCCCACATGTCGCGGCGCAGCTCGACGTCCACACCCGCCGTCGGCTCGTCCAGAAACAGGACTTGCGGCTCGTGCGCGAGCGCCTTCGCGATCAGCACGCGGCGCTTCATGCCGCCCGAGAGCGTCATGATCCTGTTGTTCCGCTTCTCCCACAGCGAGAGATCGCGCAGCACGCGCTCGACATACGCGGGGTTGGGCGGCTTGCCGAACAGGCCGCGGCTGAACGATACGGTGGCCCAGACCGTTTCGAACGCGTCGGTCGTCAGCTCCTGCGGCACGAGGCCGATCAGCGAGCGCGCGGCGCGGTAGTCGGTGAGGATATCGTGACCGGCCACGCGCACACTGCCTTCGCTCGCATTGACGATGCCGCAGATGATACTGATCAGCGTCGTCTTGCCCGCGCCATTCGGCCCCAGCAGCGCGAAGATTTCGCCCCGCTGAATGTCCAGATTGATGTTCGTGAGCGCCCGGAGTCCCGATGCATAGACTTTCGAGAGATTCTCGATGGAGAGGATCGTTTGCATGTGCGTGACATTACCAGAAGCCGGTAAAAGACACCGCGCGGACCCACGCAGGACATCGGGCATCGCCAGGGAAAACCCTCTCATCTCATTCCCATTCGCTGGGAATCGTATTTTTGATTTCTGGGAGTGACGTGGCATGCTGAGTGCATCAATTCAGCCTTCGTCATTCAGGTGAAACAGGAACCCGGTGTCACCGGCGCAGAGCGCCTGCTACTGGTGCTTTCGGCACTCGCGAGCCGCGGCAAGGCGATGTCCGCGAAGGACATGCTCGCGGCCACGGGGCTCGCGCAAAGCACACTTTACCGCCAGGTCGCGGTGCTCAAGCGCTGGGGCTTCGTGACCGAAGACGCCGGCTACTACGCGCCGGGCCCCATCAGTCTGCAGCTTGCGCTTGGCTTCGACGTCAATTCGCTGCTCGTCGAATCGAGCCGCGAAGGCATGCTGCAACTCGCGCGGACCTCGCAGGAAAGTGTCGGCCTCGTCGTCGCCGTGAACGATCAGGTGGTCTGCCTCGAAATGGTCGAAAGCACGCATTCGCTGCGCTGCTCGTTCGAGAAGGGACGCGCGGTTGCGCTCAAGGCCGGCGCGTCGGCCAAGTCGTTGCTCGCGTTCATGCAGGAAAAGGCGCGCGGCGAGACGCTCGATCGCCTCTTCGCCGGCGACCCTCAGGGCCGCGCCGCCATGGAAGCGGAACTGGAGCAGATTCGCGCGCGCGGCTACGCGGTGAGCGAAAGCGAAGTCGATCCTGGCGTATGGGGCGTGAGTGCGCCTGTGTTCCGGCGCGTTGCACGCGGCGCGGGCGCTAACGCGTCGATCACCTTGATGGCGCCGTCCTCGCGCGTGGCGGGCCGCGAGTTGCAGCTCGCCGACTGGACCTTGCGCACCGCGCACACCATTTCCGCTCGCCTGCAAACCGATTGACCGCAACAAGCGAAGCCAAAGAACGAAGCGAAAAACCGCAGCCTTCCGACAAACCACACTGGAGTCCAACATGAAACTGCACAAACTGCTGTCCGCCACGTGCGTCGCCCTCGCCATGTTCGCCGCCGCCGCTCCCGGCACCGCGAGCGCGCAAGCGCAGAACGTCCTCCAGGTCGCGACCGATGCGACGTTCCCGCCGATGGAGTTCACGGAAAACGGTCAGCGCACCGGCTTTGACGTCGACCTGATGAACGCGCTCGCCAAGGCAATGGGCAAGCAGGTCCAGTGGACCGACATCGATTTCAAGGGGCTGATTCCGGGTCTGATCGCGCACCGCTTCGACGCCGCGATCTCCGGCATCTACATCACGCCTGAACGCAGCCAGGTGGTGGACTTCACGCAGCCGTATTTCGCGGGCGGCCTCGTCGCGCTCGTGAAGGCCGACTCGCCCATCAAGACGCTCGCCGATCTCGACGGCAAGAAGGTCTCGGTGCAGGTCGGCACGAAGTCGGTGAACTTCCTGCGCGACAACTACCCGAAGGTCACGCGCGTCGAGGTCGAGAAGAACCAGGAAATGTTCGATCTCGTCGGCATTGGCCGCGCCGACGCCGCCGTCACGGGTAAGCCCGCCGCGTACCAGTTCGCCCGCACGCGCTCGGGATTTCGCGTACTCGACACGGAGCTGACGAAGGAAGCCTATGGCATTGCCGTGCGCAAGGACGAGCCGCAACTTCGCGATTCGCTGAACGCTGCGCTTGCGAAGATCAAGGCGGACGGCACCTACGCCCAGATCGTGAACAAGTGGTTTGGCACGGGTTCGAAGTGAACCGGCGGATCTGATCCATGCAACTCGACTTCTCTCCGGCTATCGCCGGTTGGGCCGACATCGCACACGGCGCGCTGGTCACGGTGGAAGTAACCGCCGCGGCGCTCGTGCTCAGCTGCATGCTCGGCCTCCTGATCGGCATCGGCCGGCTCGCGCCGCAACGGCGGCTTGTCTACGGCTTCTGCACGGGCTACCTCGTATTCTTTCGCGGCACGCCGCTGCTCGTGCAGCTGTTCCTGCTGTTCTTCGGACTGCCGCAGTTCAACATCCTGCTGCCGGCGTTCGTCTGCGGCATGCTGGGACTCGGGCTCTATTCGGCGGCGTATGTCTCGGAGATCGTGCGCGGCGCGATCCAGTCCGTCGATCGCGGGCAGATGGAAGCCGCACGTTCGATCGGCATGTCGTCGGCGCAGGCCATGCGCGCGATCATCCTTCCGCAGGCCGTGGTGCGCATGATTCCGCCTCTCGGCAACGAATTCATCGCGCTCATCAAGAATTCCGCGCTGGTTTCGCTGCTGACGATCGACGACCTGATGCATGAAGGCCAGAAAATCATCAGCGTTTCGTATCGCTCGCTGGAGGTGTATCTCGTGATCGCGCTCGTTTATCTCGTGCTGACGCAGACGACCAACTATGCGCTGCATCGCGTCGAGCGCCGCTTGCGCGCGGGAGGGATGGTGCAATGAGCGCTCAACCGGATCCGATCGTCAGCATTCGCGGACTCAAGAAGTCGTTTGGTTCGCACCTCGTGCTCAACGGCATCGACTTCGACATTCAGCCGCAACAGGTGGTCGTAGTGATCGGCCCGAGCGGTTCGGGCAAGAGCACATTCCTGCGCTGCTGCAACGGGCTCGAGCAGGCCGAGGGCGGCACCATCGATATCTGCGGTCATCGCCTCGTGGAAAACGGCGCGATGCTCAATGACCGCGCGCTCAATGCGCTGCGTACCGAAGTCGGCATGGTGTTCCAGTCGTTCAACCTGTTCCCGCACCTCTCGGTGCTGCACAACATCACCGTTGGGCCGCGCATGTTGCGCGGGGCATCGAAGGCGCAAGCCGAGTCTGCCGCGCTTGCGCTGCTCGAGAAAGTCGGGCTCGCGCACAAGGCGCATGTGATGCCGGCGAGCCTTTCGGGCGGGCAGAAGCAGCGTGTCGCCATTGCGCGCGCGCTTGCGATGCAGCCGCGCGTGATGTTGTTCGACGAGCCGACTTCCGCGCTCGACCCGGAGCTGGTCGGCGAGGTGTTGCAGGTCATGAAGCTGCTGGCTTCCGAGGGCATGACGATGGTGGTCGTCACGCACGAGATGGGCTTCGCGAAGGAAGTAGCCGACGTCGTGGTGGTGATGGACGGCGGCGAGATCGTCGAGGCGGGACCGCCTTCGACGATCTTCACCGCACCGGCACAGCCGCGCACGCGCAGTTTCCTGCAAGCGGTGTTGTCGCGCGCATGAGCCAAGGCGCAAAAGTGACGTTGCTGCGCGGCGTCGATCTTGTGCCCGCGCCCTGGAAAAACGGCGGCGGCGTGACGCGCGAAATCGCGACGGGTTGCGCAGTGAGCGCGCTGCCCGATGGGTTCGCGTGGCGTGCGAGTCTCGCGAATGTCGCGCCAGCCTGATTTCATGAGCACCCTGATTCCTCCGCTTTCCATGACGAACGCGCTTTTCGCGGAACATGCGTATTTGCCCGGCGGTTGGCGCCGCAATGTGCTGCTCGAATGGGACGCTACGGGCACGTTGCGCCGCGTGACGCCCGATCTGGCGCAAGCGCCTCAAGGCGTCGCGTGTGCGCGGGGGCCGATTATGCCTGGCATGCCTAATCTCCATTCGCATGCGTTCCAGCGCGCGATGGCAGGCCTCACCGAATATCGCGCGAATCCGACCGACAGCTTCTGGAGCTGGCGCGACCTGATGTACCGCTTTGCGGCGCGCATCACGCCCGACGATCTTGCCGCGGTCGCAAGCTGGCTTTACGTGGAAATGCTCAAGGCAGGCTACACGTCCGTCTGCGAATTTCACTATGTGCACCACGCGCAGGACGGCCAGCGTTATGCGAGCCCCGCCGAGCTGGCGCAGCGTGTGGTGCACGCAGCGAGCGTGACAGGCATCGGCATGACGATGTTGCCCGTGCTCTACCAGTACAGTGGCTTCGGCGCGCAAGCGCCGCGCGACGATCAGCGGCGCTTCATCAACACGCCCGACCCGTTGCTCGGCATCGTCGATGCGCTGCGTGCGTGGCGGCCCGAGCACGGCGCGTTGCGCTACGGCGTCGCGCCGCATTCGCTGCGTGCGGTTTCGCATGACTCGTTGCGCGTGCTGCTGGAAGGTCTGGATCAAGTGCTTCCCGGTGCGCCCGTCCACATCCACATCGCCGAGCAGATGGCCGAAGTCGAGGCTTGCATGGCGACCGAGGGCGCGCGGCCCGTGCAATGGCTGCTCGACCGGTTCGACGTGAACACGCGCTGGTGCCTCGTGCATGCGACGCATATCGATGCGCGGGAGACCGCCGCGCTCGCACAAAGCGGCGCGATTGCGGGCCTGTGCCTCACGACCGAAGCGAATCTCGGCGATGGTATTTTCCCCGCGCGCGAGTATCTCGATGCGGGCGGCGCATTTGGCATTGGCTCGGATAGCCATATCGGCGTGGACTGGCGCGCCGAATTGCGCTTGCTCGAATACGGGCAGCGGCTCACGCGGCGCGAACGCAACGTGCTGGCGTCGCCCGAGACCGCGCAGGTGGCCGACCGTCTCTTCGACGCGGCGCTCGCGGGTGGCGCGCGCGCGACGGGGCGCGCGGTGGGGGCGCTGCAGGAGGGCGCTCGCGCGGACTGGCTCGTGCTCGACGCGCAGCATCCGAACCTCGCGCAGCAGACGCCGCAAAGCTGGCTATCCTCAGTGGTGTTCTGCGAGCACGGCGAGACGCCGGTACGCGACGTCTACGTGGGCGGCGAGCAAGTCGTCGCGCAGCGCCGCCACCGCGACGAAGCGCGCCTGTACGCCGGCTATCGCAAGGCGTTGAACCATCTCCTCGCCGGCGCTTGAGTGCGCGGCCAACCGAACGGAGCCCCCATGACCGACCTCTTTACGCTCGAACGCGGCACGGCGCCGCTGCTGATCTCGATTCCCCACCTCGGCACGCAGATTCCCGAGTCGCTGCGCGACGCTTATACCGACATCGCACTCACGGTCGCCGATACCGACTGGCATCTCGACCGGCTCTACGCGTTTGCGAAGACGCTGGGCGCGACGATACTCGGCGCGCGCGTGTCGCGCTATGTGATCGACCTGAACCGCCCGCCCAACGACGAAAGCCTGTATCCGGGGCAGACGACGACTTCGCTGTGCCCGACCGAAACGTTCCGTGGCGAGGCGCTGTATCGCGAGGGCCGCGCGCCTGATGCGCACGAGCAGCAACGCCGCGTCGCCGCATACTGGCAGCCGTATCACGACGCGCTGCGCGCCGAGCTGCAGCGCCTGAGCGCGCAGCACGCCAACGTGCTGCTGTGGGAAGCGCACTCGATTGCGAGCGTGCTGCCGCGGCTATTCGACGGCAAGCTGCCCGATCTGAACATCGGCACGCAGGACGGGCGCACGGCGGCGGCGCCGGTGCAGGCGGCGGTCGAGCGCGCGGCGGCCGCGAGCGACTTCACGTGGATCGCGAATGGCCGGTTCAAGGGCGGCTACAACACGCGTCATTACGGCGCACCGCAGGACGGCGTGCATGCCGTGCAACTCGAAATGTGCCAGTCGACGTATATGAGTGAGGCAGCGCCGTTCGACTACATGCCGTCGATCGCGCGGAAGGTCGAGCCGGTGGTGAGTGCGATGGTGGGCGGCGCGTTAGAGGTCGTGCAAGCGATGAACGCCTCCGCGGGCTGATCGCGCGGCGCGTAAATGCGCTATTAAGCGAATCCCTACATTTCGGAAAGCCGCGGATCTCGCAGGCGATTTGCCCCGTTCCGCGCGCCGCTCAGCGCGGGAAAGTACTCAGTTGTGCGGGCTACGATCGCGCTGCCGATCGTAGTATTCTCTAGCGACGCGGCCTCGGGGGGGCGCTGATGTGCCATCGCGAAGCGGTCGAGACATCCACATAAAGAGGAGAGTTTGAATGAAGTTGACGAAGCTCCTGTTCACAAGCGCGCTTGCCGTATCGGCACTGGGATTTACCGCCATTTCCGCCCATGCGGAAGATCTGCTGGATTCGGTCAAACAGGCCGGGGTGCTCAAGATCGGTCTGGAAGGCACCTATCCCCCGTTCGATTCCCGTGACAGCAAGGGCGACCTCGTCGGCTTCGACGTGGACGTCGCGAAGGCCGTGGCGGCAAAGCTTGGGGTCAAGCCCGAGTTCATTCCGACCGAGTGGAGCGGCATTATCGCGGCGCTGCAGGCCGGCAAGTTCGACGTGATCGTCAATCAGGTGACCATCACGCCGCAACGCCAGCAGGCGCTCGACTTCAGCCAGCCGTACACGTACTCGGCTGCGCAGCTGATCCAGCGCTCCGACGACAAACGCGAATTCAAGACGCTCGACGAATTCAAGGGCGACAAGAAGCTCGGCGTGACGCTCGGCACCAACTATGACCAGATGGCACGCGCTGTGCCCGGCATCAACGTGCAGACGTATCCCGGCGCGCCCGAGAAGCTGCGCGATCTGGCCGCGAAGCGCATCGACGCGACGATGGACGACCGCCTGATGCTGCCGTACATCATCAAGACGTCGAATCTGCCGCTGCGTCCGGGCGCTGTGTTGCCGGGTGCCGATCAGGAAATGGCCATTCCGTTCCGCAAGGGCAATCCGAAGTTCGAGAAGGCGATCAACGACGCGCTCACCTCGCTCAAGCAGGACGGCACGCTCAAGAAGATCTCCATGCAGTGGTTCGGCCAGGACGTGACGCAACCGCTCGCGCACTAACGCTAAACGCGTTTCGCACTACTCGCGCCGGCCGCATTCCCGGCCGGCGCGATCGCTTCAACACTCCTTCCTAGCGCGCCGCCTGTGTCTTCGTGCGCATCTTCGCGACCTCTGCCGCACCCACCGCACCTGCCTTGTTGTTCCAGCCCGCGCGAACGAACGTGAGCACATCGGCGATCTGCTTGTCGCTTAGGACATCTGCATAAGCGGGCATGGGGTACGGCGCGGGCATGCCCTGGATCACGAGATCGCCGGTGCCGTTGAGCGTGACGTTGATGAGCGACGACGCGTCCTTCTCCAGCACGTTCGGATTGCCCGCGAGCGGCGCGAACATCGGCGCGAAGCCGCGCCCGTCGGCGCCGTGGCAATGCATGCAATACGCCGTGTAGACGCGCGCGCCCGCATCGTTCGCCGGACGCGAGAGCGACACTTTCGTCGCCTGCGCGTCATAGGCGTAGGCCGCTGCGCCGTCGTCGCCCTTCGCCGGCAGCGACTTCAGGTAGACCGCGATCGCGTTGACGTCCGCATCGTTCATGGCCTGGGTGCTCTTGTTGACCACGTCGGTCATCGCGCCGAACGCCGAGGCGTGCTGGTTCGCACCTGTCTTCAGGAACTGCGCGAGGTCCGCTGCGCTCCAGCGCCCGAGGCCCGTGTTGTGCGCGCCGGTCAGGTTCGAGGCGAACCAGCCGTCGAGCAGGGCGCCCGTGAGCCAGGCGTCACCGCTTTCGTCGAGCGCCTTCTCGTTGAAACCGATGCCGCGCGGCGTGTGGCACGAGCCGCAATGGCCGAGGCCCTGCACGAGATACGCGCCGCGGTTCCATGCCACGTCCTTGCCCGCCTTGTCCTGGTACGCTCCCTTTTCGAGGAAGACGGCATTCCAGATCTTGAGCGGCCAGCGCATGTTCATCGGCCACTTGATGTCGGCGTCGCGGTTGCTCTGCTTGACGGGCTGCACGCCCTGCATGAAGTACGCGTAGAGCGCGGCGACGTCCTCGTCGCGCACCTTCGCATACGAGGGATAAGGCATCGCCGGATAGAGATTGTGGCCGTCCTTGGCGACGCCCTCGCGCATGGCGCGCGCGAAGTCCGCTTGCGTGTAGCCGCCGATTCCTGTGTCCGGGTCGGGCGTGATGTTGGTCGAGTAGATGCGGCCGAGCGGCGTGTTCATCGGCAGGCCGCCTGCAAACGGCTTGCCGTGCGGCGCCGTGTGGCACGCTGCGCAGTCACCCACGGCGGCGAGGTAGGCGCCGTGCTGGATCGTGGCGGAGTCCGCAGCGCTCGCCGCGAGGGCGGGGCGTGCAGTCACGCACGCGAATGCTGCTAGCGCGAGCGTGGCACCGGCAAAGCGGCGCAGGCCGCGGGCTCGTTGGGATGCGTCGATCGTTTTCGTCATGGTTCGCTCCCTCAAGCCGACTGCGCGGACGCGCCCGCGTTCACGAGCTGGCGGCCCACGGGCAAGTGCCGCAGACGTTTTCCGGTCGCCGCGTAGATCGCATTCGCTACTGCCGGTATGACCGCCGAGGTGCCGGGCTCGCCGATCCCGCCGGGCGCTTCGGCGCTCTTCACCAGATGCACTTCGATCACCGGCATCTGGTCGATGCGCATGATCCGGTAGTCGGTGAAGTTGGTTTGCGTGACACGTCCGCGCTCGATTGTGATTTCGCCCCACAGCGCGGCCGTGATGCCGAATACGATGCCGCCCTGGATTTGCGCCTCGATGGTCTCGGGATTCACGGCCATGCCGCAATCCACGGCGCACACCACGCGGTTCACGCGCACCTCGCCGTCGTCCACGGTCACGTCCGCGACCATGCTGAGGAAGCTGCCGAACGCGTGCATCACCGAAACGCCGCGTCCCTGGCCCTTCGGCATGGGTGGTCCCCAGTTCGCGGCGCGCGTGGCTACGTCGAGCACGTTGAGCGCGCGCGGCGACTTGCCGAGCAGGTTGCGGCGGTAGGTCACCGGATCGGTTTTCGCGGCCACGGCCAGTTCGTCGACGAAGCTCTCCACCACGAACGTGCCGCGCGTGGGCCCCACGCCGCGCCAGAACGCGGTGGGCACCGCGTGCGGTTCCTGGCGCACGTATTCGATCAACTGGTTCGGCAGGTCGTAGGGCAGGTCGGCGGCGACTTCGACGGCGTCGGGGTCGACGCCGTGCTGGAACGCGGGGGGCGCAAAGCGCGCCATGATCGAGGAGCCCGCGATGCGATGCTGCCAGGCCACGGGCTTGCCGTTCGCGTCGAGCCCCGCCGAAAGACGGTCGTAGTAATACGGCCGGTACATGTCGTGCTGGATATCTTCTTCGCGCGTATAGAAGACCTTGACCGGCACGCCGAGCGGTTTGGCGATCTTGACGGCCTGGGTAATGAAATCGGTTTCGAGTCGCCGCCCGAAGCCGCCGCCAAGCAGGTGATTGTGCAGCGTGACCTGCTCGGGCTTCAGACCCGTGACGGCTACGGCTGCGTCCACGGCGCGCGTGGGCACCTGGCTGCCCACCCAGATTTCGCAGCTATCGGGCTGCACGTGGACCGTGCAGTTGACCGGCTCCATCGTTGCGTGCGCAAGGAACGGCTGCTGATAGACGGCATCGATGCGCGTTTTTGCGGTGCCGAATCCCTGTTGCACGTCGCCGTCCTTGCGCGCGACGGCACCCTCGCGTTGCGAGGCGCTCGCGAGATCGGCGACGATCTGCTGCATCGACACGTTCGCGCCTGCGCCTTCGTTCCACTCGACGACGAGCGCCGCAGCGCCCCGTTTCGCGGCCCACGTGTGCGCGCCGATCACGGCCACGGCGTTGTCGATCTTCACGACCTGCGTGACGCCGGGCACCTGCTTCGCGTGCGTGTCGTCGACCTTCGCGAGCGTGCCGCCGAACACGGGGCAGTTCACGATGGCCGCGTAGACCATGCCGGGCAGGCGCACGTCGAGGCCGAAAAGCGCAGAGCCGTCCACTTTCTCGGGCGAGTCGAGGCGCTTTGTGGGCTTGCCGACCAGCGTGAAGTCTTTCGGGTCCTTGAGCGCCACCTTCTGCGGCACGGGCAGATGAGCGGCCGCATCGACGAGCTGTCCATAGGCGATGCGCCGGCCGCTCGCGTCGTGCAGCACCTCGCCTGCTTTGGCGTGGCAGGTGGCGGGATCGACTTGCCACTGCTGCGCCGCCGCCTGGATCAGAACGGTGCGCGCGGCGGCGCCCGCTTCGCGCATGGGCTGCCAGGCAAAGCGAATCGACGTCGAGCCGCCCGTGAGCTGGCCGCCGAGCAGCGGATCGGTGAAGAGCTTCGCATTGGGCGGCGCGTGATCGATCGTGACGCTATCGAGCGGCACTTCCAGTTCTTCCGCAATCAGCATCGGAATCGAGGTGTACACGCCTTGCCCCATCTCCACCTTCGGGACGATGAGCGTGACCTTGCCCGCGCGGTCGATCTGCACGAACGCGTTCGGCTCGAACACGCCGTCTTGTGGCGCTTCGTTGCCATCGCCGCCAACGACCGATTGGCGTGTCTGGCTGTCGCCCTGTGCGCCAGCCGAAAAGCTGATGCCGAGCAGCAGGCCGCCGCCCGCCGCCGCGCCGAGCTTGAGAAAAGTGCGGCGCGAGAGTGGGCCGCTTGCGGTGACATGAAGCTTGCGTTCTGGCGCGCCGTTTTGCGCATCGAGGAGACCCTGTGACATCTCAGGCCTCCTTCGCGGCTTGCTTGATGGCGGCGCGAATGCGCGCATAGGTACCACAGCGGCAGATGTTGCCCGCCATGGCGGCGTCGATATCCGCGTCGCTCGGGTTCGGATTCGCGGCGATGAGGGCTGTCGCCGACATCACCTGCCCCGATTGACAGTAGCCGCACTGCACGACGTCGATCTCGCGCCAGGCCTTTTGCACCTTCTGTCCGGCGGGGGTTGCGCCGATCGCCTCGATGGTGGTGATCCTGCGGCCCGCAACGGCCGCGACGGGCAGTACGCACGAGCGCGCGGCCATGCCGTCGAGATGCACAGTGCATGCGCCGCACTGCGCAATGCCGCAGCCGAACTTCGTGCCGGTGAGGCCGACGATGTCGCGCAGGACCCAGAGCAGCGGCATGTCGGGCGGCGCGTCGACCGTATGAGTTTCTCCGTTGATGGTTAGCGTCGTCATGGAGCGGCTCTCCGAGAGTGGGGATTTGTCGTTCTCGATCGTGCAATCGAAGCGTCCGCGCGCCGGCTGTTCAGCGTGGCTCGCCTAATGAGCCAGCCAAACCGCAGGCCCGTGGGCACGGCATTTCGACAACCGCACGAGTGTAGCGCCGCCGTTAAATACGTGCAGAAAACGGTCCGTGTGGTTGCCCCGCGACGCCCGAACACCCAAAACTCATCTTGACTTCCATTTAGATGATGACTACCATCTAAACAACACCGAATCACGGAGCGGGTCACATCATGAGGAAGTCGAAAGTCGAAGCGGCGCAGACGCGGGAGCGCATCGTGGAAGTCGCCGCTGAAGCATTCAGGGCAAATGGCATCCACGCAACGGGACTCGCCGACGTGATGGCCGCCGCCGGGCTTTCGCATGGCGGCTTTTACCGCCATTTCGAGTCGAAGGACCAGCTGGTTGCCGAGGCGTGCGAAGTGGGGCTGGCCGGCATCGTCGAAAACCTCGTCGCCGCTGCGGATGGGGCCACGGGCGAGGACGCGTTCCGGGCGGTCGTGGACGCGTACATGTCTACCGGTCACCGCGACGCGCGCGCGAACGGTTGCCCGCTTGCCGGCATGGGCAGCGAGCTGGCGCGCGCGGACGACGCGACGCGCGCGGCGGCGTCGCGCGGGTTCGACGCGCTCGTCGACATGCTGGCGGCGCGCATGGCGTCACCGGAGGAACAGGCGGACCGCTCGCAGGCCGTTTTCGCGCTCGCGGCCATGATCGGCGCGCTGACCATGGCGCGCATCATCCCCGATCCCGACGCTTCCGCGTCGCTGCTGGAAGACGTCAGGCAACACATCGAAACGATCTGAACGAAGACTGTCGCCAGAGACTGGCGATTTATTTCGGGTACATATGTGCATATGCACTTTAACGGAGAGCTCATCATGCAACAGCGTAAATTCCTGATTACCGGCGCCACGGGCAAAACCGGCGTGCACGTGGTCAATAATCTGCTCGAAGCCGGACACGCGGTTCGCGCGATGGTCCGTACGGAAGACGCACGCAGTGCCGCGCTGCGCGCCGCCGGAGCCGAAGTGGTGGTGGGCGATCTGCTCGATCACGACGACCTGATCCGCGCCACCTCGGGCGTGACGGGCGCTTACCTCTGCTATCCGGTTCGGCCCGGGTTCATTCAGGGCACCGCGTATTTCGCGGACGCCGCGCGCCGCGCCGGTCTC
The DNA here is from genome assembly GCF_040965695.1 of Paraburkholderia sp. BR10937. Lineage (NCBI taxonomy): Bacteria > Pseudomonadati > Pseudomonadota > Betaproteobacteria > Burkholderiales > Burkholderiaceae > Paraburkholderia > Paraburkholderia sp. BR10937. Next base: position 11,453 of record NZ_JBFRCL010000004.1, on the reverse strand, counting down.
GAAGTCGTCGTGGAAATGTCGCAGATTTCCGCGCGCGAGAATGCGAAGAGCCACGCCGCGCGCGATCACTGGATCGCCGAGCGCGTGCTCGACTGGTCAGGGGTACCGACCATTCATGTTCGCCCGACCTTCTTTTCCGAATGGCTGATCTTCCCGTGGGTGCGCGACACCATCGTCCAGCAAGGACAGATCACGCTGCCTTACGGCGCGGGACGCCACGCGCCGATCGCCGCCGTTGACCAGGCCCGCTTCATCGCCACGGTGCTCGCGCAGCCGTCGGGCCATATTGGCAAGCGCTACGAGCTTTGCGGGCCGGTCGAACTCGACCACCAGGGCATTGCTGACGAGATCGGCAAGGTCATCGACCGGAAGATCGCTTATCGCCCCGGTACACTCGACGAATATCGCGCGCATTTGCAGAAGTACGACCTTCCCGGGTTTGCGATCCAGCACTTCATCGAAGTCGCCGTCGATTATCAGAACGGCGTGTTCAAGGGGACCGATAGCATCATCGAGCAAGTGACCGGCAAGGCGCCGCAGACGGTCGAGGCGTTCGTTCGCGAGCACCGCGAGCTCTTCCGGGTCTGATTCAAACGAACAACTTGCAAATTTCATTGGAGATCCAAAATGAAAATCAGGAATTCCGTCGTGTTTGTAACTGGCGCGAGCCGGGGCCCCGGTCTGGCCTTCGCACGCGAGGCCTTGGCCCGCGGGGCCGCGAAGGTCTACGCTGGGGTGCGCAACCCGGAAGGCTTTAACGAACCCGGCATCGTTCCGGTCAAGATCGACGTGACGGATCCGGCCTCCGTCACGGCGGCAGCTAAGATCGCCTCGGACGTGACACTGCTCGTGAACAACGCAGGGATTGCAGAAGTTCTCGCGTCCCCGCTTGCGGAAGAGGCAGAAGACCAGGCGCGGCACATCTTCGAAACGAACTTTTATGGCGTCATTCGCACGACGCGCGCGTTCGAGTCCGTGCTGCCGAGCGACGGCAACGGCGGCGTGATCAACGTGCTCTCCGATGTCTCGTGGCGAGCCGTGCCGTTCCTCGCGCCGTATTCCGCTTCGAAGGCGGCGGCATGGAGCTACACCAACAACATCCGCCTGCACTTCAGGGAGCGCAAGGTCGGCGTGGTCGGCGTGCATGTGGGCTTCGTGGATACCGATCTCACGAAGGATTTCGACGTGCCGAAAGTGAGTCCCGTCGATGTCGTTCGCCAGGCCTACGACGCGCTCGAAGCGGGCGAAAGCGAAGTGCTCGCGGATGCGGGCAGCCGTGAGCTGAAGCAATCGCTTTCGGCTGCGGTGCCGGGGTATATCGATCCTTCGGTGCTGAAGGCGTAGCGTGCCGTAGTCGGCGGCAACGTGCCGGTGCGCCGCGCGTGTGAAGACTGCGCGGCTCCGGCCCTCGATATCGGCCGGATGTGGGGGTGAAGTGCCGGAAGCGACAGGTTTCGAATCATCGCTTCGATCGATAAATGATTCGAACTGCGAATGTTTGAATTCGTGTAGCAGCACTCAGGATGAGCCGAACCTCCGATGCTTTCGCTATGTGGCATTGCCCACACAACCCGCATTTACGGTCTTGAGCGTCGTGTCAAAACCGCTGATTGTTGAAGAGAGGGCTCCCGCCACGCAAATGTCACGAACATGTTTCGCTGAGCAGCCGGCTGCGCAGTCTCTCGTCTCTGGAAGTGCAAGCACGCGGAGCCGCACATGTTCAACAGCACCGTACTCGAAGTCGGCATTGGCCTGGTGTTCTGCTATTTCGCGGTGAGCCTTGCCGTCAGCACCGTGACCGAGCTTTTTGCGTCGCTTTTGCAGTTGCGCGCGAAGTGTCTGCTATCCGGCGTCAAGCAGATCCTGAACGACCCGCAGTTCAACGGCATGGCGCGCGACCTCTACAACCACGCACTCGTGAGCCCGCGCGACTCCGGTGACGCGACGAATGCGAGCGACCTGAAGTACAAGCCCTCCTATATTCCGTCGAAGGACTTTGCCCTGGCGATGATCGATATCCTTCGGCGCGCCCCCGGTGCGGACCAGGACATCGGCCAGTCGATTGCCTCCATACAAAACCAGCAGTTGAGAGAGGTGTTGCAGGCGATGTACCGGCACGCCAACCAGGATGTCGGCCAGTTTTCCGACGCGCTCGGCAAGTGGTTCGACAACGGGATGGACAGGCTTTCCGGCACCTACAAGCGCTGGTCGCAGTTCATTTCATTTGGCGTGGCGCTAGTCATCGTGATTGCACTGAACATCGATACGGTTTTTCTGTTCAGGATTCTATGGATGCATCCCTCGCTCGCGGGTGCGCTGCACGGGAACGCGTCTGCCGATGCGGTTTCGCTGATGAACCAGTTGCCGATCGGCTGGCAAAGGGAGGGATGGCGCCTACGCAGACGGCGTGGCCTGGATGATCGTCGGCTGGCTGCTCACGGCGAGCGCAACGTTGTTCGGCGCGCCGTTCTGGTTCGACCTGCTGCAAAACGTGACGAACCTGCGCGGAACCGGGCCGTCCACCGACGATGCCGCACGCAAAGCGGCTTCGAACTGAGAGCCCACGGTTCAATCATCTCTCGGCAAAATCAGCTCCGCATCGAGCCCAACGGTACGCCCATCCACCACGCGATTGCGCAGCACGAGCGTGCCGACGATCGCCTCGCGCGTCGCCGCATTGGGCGCGCGCTCGATGAGGCGCACCGTATCGGCAAGACGGCTGCCAAAGAGCCGCGCCGGAATTTCGAGCGTGTGATTGTCGTGGGTTTCGAACCAGATCGAGCTGCTCAGCAACTGCCCCGCGAACATGCCCGCCGCGAGGATCACGACGAGCCGCCCGAAGAGCGTATCGGGCCAAAGCCGCCAGAGACGCAACTTCGCCGCGATTTGCGCGACCCGCCTCACGCTTCGTACCCGACGTCGGCCACGAGCACATAGCCCTCGTTGCGCACGGTGCGAATGAGCGTGGCCTCGCGCGCCGAGTCCTGGAGATGCTGGCGCAGCCGACTCACGCACACGCCGATGGCGCGGTCGAGCGGCGTCAGGCTCTTGCTGAACACCTGGTCGAGCAGAAACTCGCGCGAGAGCGGGCGGTTCGGATGGTCGAGCAAGGTGCGCAGCGTATGGACCCGCACGCAACTGGGCGGCCTCGACACGGTCAACGGCGCGAACGGCCTCGGCCTCGTGCAGAACGGGCAGGGCGCGAGCTTCAGCAACTACGAGGTGAACGCGAGCTACATGTCCACGCCGTAATTCAGCCTGAACGGCGCGTACACCTACACGCAGGGTGCGCTTTCGAGTTCAGGCGGCGAGCATCACCCGCGCTGGCACGAGGTGTCCGTGCAGGCCGACTATTTCCTCTCGAAGCGCACCGACGTCTATGCGCAGGCGAGCTACCAGCACATCAGCGCGGATGGATCGGGTCTGGGTGCGGATATCAGCGGGCAGTCGCCGTCGTCGACGAATCAGCAGACGGTTGTCGCGATCGGCATGCGGCACCGGTTCTAAGCAACGTGCAGCCTAAAACAGGCTGACGATGCTGCTCAAGCCGGTGTCAGCGCCAACACCGGCGCTGACACCAACGCCAACACCGGCGCCGGCGAGCATCGTCCCGCGGCACGCCGGCGCGCCGCAGCGGCAGATGTATTCGCGCACGCTGTCTTCGCAGGCGTCGTCGGGCAATTCGAGCGCGTAGTCGATGAACAGCTCTTCACCCGGCAGGATGTCGCGGCACGCGTCGATGAATACGTGGCCGTTGATTTCGATGGTTTCGCAGTTCGCCTGGCACGCGTGATTGAGCCAGCGCGCCCAGTTGCCGCCCTGGCCGCCGTCGATCACACGGCCATCGGAAAGACCGAAGAGAAACGTATGCGCGCCGTCTTCACGCAGACGATAACGCCGGGCCGCGCTGCGCCAACTCATGATCTTGCCTTTGTATTCGAAGATGCGCTCGCCGGCCCGCAGGGGACGCAACGCATAGACGCCTTTTCCGTGCACCGGCGACTGCCGGACAGTCATTCGTTTGCTCATGGCCATCTTCGCGCGTTGAACGCGTGCAGTATAAGCGGCCACGATGAATGCGAGTGATGAAAATGGATATGGCCATCGACGCTGCGTATCGCGCCTTCGCACACTGCGTGCACCATATTGAAGCGGACGGCGCCCGACTCACGGCTTCTGACTTGTGTGCGCTCCACAGTTGACCTCGCGGGCAGGATCAGGGCAACATACCCGGGTTTCTTTCGCGGGTTTCCGGATCCAATTCTCGAGTGGGCATATGGCAAGCACGAATGAGCCAGGCGCGGACGCCTCGCTGACCTATCGGCTGAAAGCACTGACCAAGATCGCCGACCGCATGAGCAGCGAGATGTCGCGCGACAAGCTGGGTGTGCCGTATCCGGAGGCGAGCATCATCGCCGCGATCGGCACGTTCGGTCCGCAAACCGTGATGGATATCTCGCGGCGCGCCAACCTCGACAAGAGCCAGGCGAGCCGCACGGTCGAGGCCATGCTCTCGAAGGAGATCCTCGCGCGCACGGGCAACGACAAGGACGGGCGCAGCGTCATCATTTCGCTCACCGCCGAAGGCCGCAAGATTTTCAAGAAGATCGGCCCGACCCTGGACAAGCGCGAAAGCGACCTTTACCACGGGCTGAACGAGGCCGAGCGCGTCGCGCTGCGCTTCCTGCTCGACAAGATCCTCGCGTCACACGGCTGGGACGCCACGCCTTGACCGCCTCCTGATCCGTACATGATTTTCCGGCACGCGATCGGTCATTGAATTGTCATCAAATTGCCACCATGAAGCGCAGTGCCGCTTCGTGGTTGGCCAGGCGTTAACACGCAGTGGCGCCCAAGCATCAAAGAATGGCATTTGAAGCGAAAAGCGCTTCAATGGATTGCCGTATCGTCCGCTCACATCGAACAACATGCTGGTTGCGCCATGCAAACCGTCGGCCGCCGCATGCGGATCTAATTTCTTTGGAGCAGGACGGACATGAAAGACATCATCGCGGAAAGCCAGGGGACAAGCGCCGAGGATTGCGCAACACATGCCGTGCCACGCAGCGACGCGGATCGCGCGAGCCGCGGCGCCGCTGCGCGTTCGCCTTCGAACTGGGCGTGGGCGACGCCGACCAGCCAGTACGACTGGATGGACGGCCACGCGCCGTTCGCTGCGCTCGATTAACAATAATGTCAATGATCTAAAGAAGGATGCGCTCTATTAAGCACCCGTACGCGACAGGATGTCGCCTGTGAGCGGGTTATTTCGGCACTATAGTTGACTTGTCATGTAACTGAGAGTGAGCGGCAGGTAACGCCGAAATGGAGGCAAGGATGTTCAGGAACATTAGCGAAACGTATCTGGACCTGATGGGCGATCGCACGCGCGTGGAAACCTCGCGAGTCACGCAGACGCTATTCATGAAGGACAGGCTCGGCAGCCAGCTTCTGGTGATCACCCAGCAGGGCAAGCCGCAGGCCGTGTTCCCGGCGACGGATCGCATTATCGAGGTGATCTTGTGTGCGGGCCTGCGCATACACGAATACGTGATGCTCGACGGCCAGATCGACTATCAGGAACTCGCCGAAAGCCGGGACCATTTCGAAGACGCGGCCGAAGGCATTGCCTTCGAAGCCGCGCACGCCTGGCCGCTATGACGGCTTCGGCGCCTGGATCATCTTCCAGCCGTTGCCGGCAGGATCGCGAAAGCCCGCGTCGACGCTGCCGTAGCGGTCGACCGGCTCCTGGGTGATTTCCACGCCCAGACCCTTCAGGCGCTCGTAGCTCGCGCGGCAGTCCGCCACGGCGAGCACGAGGGGCGGCATCGCGCCCTTGGCGACCATGGCGCGCAGCGTTTGCGCAGTGGCCTCATCGTGAACGGGCGGCCCGGGCAGGAACAGCCCGAGCTGGAACGATGGCTGCTCCGGGTGCTGGACCGTGAGCCAGCGGTATGCACCATTGCGCACGTCCGTATGCACACGGAATCCGAGTTTGTCGACGTAGAACTTGAGTGCCTCGTCCTGGTCGTCGACGTACAGGCCCACCACATTGATACCCTGATTCATAACACCTCCCTGGTTAGTGACCGCACTTCAGGGCCGCACTTTAGCCTTGCCCGCCCACCGCCGCTTCTCCAAAACTGCTGTGGTGAGGTCGGGGCGCTGCGCGGCTTTCAGCACGCAGGCGGGCACCCGGTCGATCTCGGGCAGATTGGCCCGCGCCTGAACGCGCATGGCGCTGGGGCTCGAGCCGGTCACGTCGCGAAACGTGCGGCCAAAGGTGCCGAGACTCTCCCAGCCGGTGGCGAAAGCGATATCTGTGATGTCGAGATCGGTGTCGCGCAGCAGGGTGGTGGCCTGCTCGATGCGCCGTGTGAGCAGGTAGCGATGCGGCGGGAGCCCGAAGGCGCGCTTGAAGGAGCGCGCGAAATGCGCTTCGGATACGCCGCTGACTTCGGCCAGGCGCTTGACGGGCCAGGCCTCGTGAGAGGCGGCGTCCATGCGGTCTTTCGCGCGCAACAGACGGCGCAGCAGGGCCGGGTCCAGCAGGGGTTCGGCGTGGGGCGGTTCAGGATGCGCATCGGTGAGCGTGGGCGCATCGGCGTGGAGGGCTGCGCTGGCTGGCATGCATTCGTCTGGAGTGGGCGGCATGCCCGTAGTGTAGGCCCAACGGCGCTCGATGGCCGACGATTGGCTTTCGATTGGTTGGGCCTGCCAGGCGTCGCTCACTGCGATTCGACGAACTGGATGATCTCGCCGTTGTCGCGCTTGAGGTACAGGTCGGCGCCTTTCATGCGCACTTCGTTGCACGAATACGGCATCTTGCTGCCTTTGCTGCAGATCTTGCCGTCCTCGGCTTTCCAGTCGCCGTGATCGGCAAAGCCCTTGCTCGACTTGAAGTCGTAGTCGCCGTTATTGCCGTACTGCACATGCCACGTGCTGCCGTCGGCGATCTTGATGTCGAACGCCTTGCCCGAGAGGCGTTGCTGGAGGTCGGCCGCGCTGGGGCTCGCGGAGCCGTCCGGGAATGCCGCTGCGTCGGCAAAAGCCGTAGCGGGAACGATGAGCAGGAGGGCAAGCAGCTTTTTCATGGGGGTCTCCTGAAAAGCCGGATTACTGCCTTGCTTCGACACGATGGAGCGGCGCGCTCGTCCGGCGGATAGCCCGACGCGAGGCGTGGAGGCGGGCGTTGGACGTCGCTCCCGTTGACGTTTTCACTATAGCGCTGGGCGCTTGCGCCAATGTGGCCTGGCGCACACAAGGCGTGTAACCGGGGGACGCACTTCGATGCCCGCGCATCGTTGCGCATGCCCCCGAGGTGCGCTGGCGGGCCGTGAAACGACTGCCCGCCACGACCTCACTTCAACCGTCCCGCGAGGAACTGCTGCAGCCGCTCGCTGCGCGGCGCGTTGAGCACTTCCTTGGGGTCGCCTTGCTCTTCGATCTTCCCTTTGTGCAGAAACACGACGTGATTCGACACGTTGCGCGCGAAGCCCATTTCGTGCGTGACGACGATCATGGTGCGGCCTTCCTCCGCGAGCTTCTGCATGACCTTGAGCACTTCGCCGACGAGTTCGGGGTCGAGCGCGGAAGTGGGCTCGTCGAACAGCATCACTTCGGGCTCCATGGCCAGCGCGCGGGCGATCGCCACGCGTTGCTGCTGGCCGCCGGAAAGATGCGAGGGGTACTTGTGCTCGACGCCTGCAGCCAGCCCCACCTTGTCGAGGTACTTGCGCGCGCGGGCCTCGGCCTCGCTGCGGGAGAGGCCAAGCACGCTGACCGGCGCCTCGATGGTGTTCTCGAGCACGGTCATGTGCGCCCAGAGATTGAAGTGCTGAAAGACCATCGAAAGGCGCGTGCGCATTTTCTGGAGTTGCTTCGGATCGCTCACGCGCAGCGCGCCGCCACGGTCGGCACTCGTGCGGATCTCCTCGCCGTTGAGCGTGATACGTCCCGAGCAGGGCGATTCGAGAAAGTTAATGCAACGCAGGAACGTGCTCTTTCCCGAACCGCTCGATCCGATCAGGCTGATCACGTCGCCAGCCTTTGCCTTGAGCGATACGCCCTTCAAAACCTCGTTCTCGCCGAACTTCTTGTGCAGGTCGTCGACAATCAGCTTGTACATACTCGGTTCACTCCATCAAAACTGCGTGAAATTCTTAGTGGCCTTGCGGCTTCAGATAAGCCAGCACACGTGTTTCGAGGCGGCGGAAACCCCAGATCAGGGCGAAGACGATGGACGCATAGAGCGCCGCCGCGATGCCGTACGCCTGGAACGTCATATAGGTGGCGGAATTCGCATCGCGCGCCACTTTCAGGATGTCGGGCACGGTGGCGGTGAACGCCAGCGTCGTGGCGTGCAGCATGAGGATCACTTCGTTGCTGTACGAGGGCAGCGCGCGCCGCAATGCGGAAGGCAGGATGATGCGCGTGTAGATCCTGGTCTTCGACATGCCGTACGCCTGGGCCGCTTCGATCTCGCCATACGCGGTCTCGCGAATCGCGCCCGCGAAAATCTCGGTGGCGTAAGCGCACTCGTTCAAGGCAAACGCCAGCAGCGTGCAATTCATGGCACTGCGAAAGAAGTCGCCAAGAACCGGATTCGCCTGCACGAAGTGCAGGCTGTAGAGGCCGGTGTAGAAGAGCAGTAGCTGCACATAGAGCGGCGTGCCGCGGAACACGTACGTATAGACCCAAACCGGCCGCGAAAGCCACCGGTTGCGCGACGCGCGTGCAATGGCGAGCGGCACGGCAAGCAGGAAGCCCGCCACGATCGACACGACCAGCAGCCAGAGCGTGATGGCGAGGCCGCTCGTGTTGAAGCCGTCGCTGAACAGATAGTTGGGCCAGTATTGACGAAGCAGTTCGATCACAGCGCTGCCCTCCGCACACCGGTCGAATAGCGCTTTTCGAGGCGGTGCAATGCCAGGTTGGAAACCGTCGTGATGGCGAGATAGATCGCGCCGGTCACGAGGGTGAAAAAGAAGAACGCCTGGGTGGCCTTACCCGCGTCCTGAGCGGCTTTCACCACATCGGCGAGACCGATGATCGACACGAGCGCCGTGGCCTTCACGAGCACCTGCCAGTTATTGCCGATGCCCGGCAGCGCGAAACGCATCATCTGCGGGAACAGGATGCGCGTGAACACGCGCGTGGAACTCATGCCGTATGCGAAACCGGCTTCGATCTGCCCGCGCGGCACGGCGAGAAATGCGCCGCGGAAGGTCTCCGTGAAATACGCGCCGTAAATGAAGCCGAGCGTGATGACGCCGGCCACGAACGGGTCGATGTCGATCTGGTCCATGCCCATCATGTCGGTCACGTCGTTGAGCCAGATCTGGATGCTGTAGAACAGCAGCAGCATGAGCACGAGATCGGGCACCGCGCGAATGAGCGTGGTGTACGCCGTGCCGATGCGCGCAAGCATGCGGTTGGGCGAGAGCTTCGCGGCAGCGCCCGCAAGCCCGAGCAGAAACGCGGCGCCGAGCGAAAGCACCGCGAGCTTGATGGTTTCCCACGTGCCCGCAAGGAGCAGCGGGCCGAAGCCTTGAAAGACCATGGAAGGTGTCCTCGTTCAGGGGAGCGGCGCTCCCCCTGGTTGTTGCAGATGAAGACGGCGGTGCTTAACCGCCGTACACGTCGAAGTCGAAATACTTCGACTCGATCTTCTTGTACGTGCCGTCCTTGATCATGTCGGCGATCGTCTTGTCGATCTTCGCCTTGAGGTCGGCATCGTCCTTGCGCAGGCCGATGGCGGCGGCGCCCGTGGGAATTTCCGCGCCCGCGAACGCAAAGCCCGCGCCGCGCGGCGTCTTCAGGAAGCCGAGATTGGCCTGCACTTCGTCTTGCAGCGCGGCGTCGAGGCGCCCCGACTGCAGATCCAGATAGACCTGGTCCTGGTTCTGGTAGGGAATCACGTTGATGCCCTTGGGCGCCCAGTTCTGCTTCGCGTAGGTTTCCTGAATCGAGCCTTGCTCGACGCCCACCGTCTTGCCCTGCAGCGAAGCGATGGTCGGTTGCAGCGGCGAACCCTGCTTCGCGACGAGGCGCGTCGGCGTGTTGAACAGCTTGGCCGAGAAAGCGATCTGCTGCTCGCGCTGCGGGGTGATGGTGAGTGCGGAGAGGGCGCCGTCGAACTTCCTGGCCTTGAGGCCCGGGATCATGCCGTCGAAATCCTGCTCGACCCACACGCATTTGGCGTTCAGGCGCCGGCAGATTTCGTTGCCGAGATCGATGTCGAAACCGACCAGCTTGCCATCGGTCGCCTTCGACTCGAACGGAGCGTAGCTCGCGTCGGTGCCGAAGCGGATCGTGGACCAGTCTTTCGCATACGCGCCACCGGCGGCTAGGGCGAGGGCGACACACAAGGCAAGTTTCTTCATGAAGTCTCCGATAGGAATGGTTGGCGTGTGCCCGGTCATGGACTGGAGCTTCGGCACGGCAAGTTGTCTATACAATTATCGATGTGTCGAAAAGGCCGGCAATCGGTGTTATCACCTGGGGATTTCACTGTGCCGCAATCGAAAGACGGCGTAATTCAGGCGTCAGGAAGCGGGAATGCGGGTATACGTGGAGCAGATTGAACTTGTATAGACAAGCTCGCTTCGGTAATCTGATTCCACCTTGTCCAGACAACTTTGACACCGCAATGAACATCAAACTCACTCCCGGCCATCTGACCCTGCCCCAACTGCGCCAGATCGCGCGTGCCGATGAAAACGGCGGCGTGAAGCTCGAACTCGATCCGGCCAGCTTCGCCGCCATCGACGCGGGCGCACGCGCCGTTGCCGAGATCACGGCGAAGGGCGAGCCCGCCTACGGCATCAATACGGGCTTCGGGCGTCTGGCGAGCACGCACATTCCGCGTGAGCAGCTCGAACTCCTGCAGCGCAACCTGGTGCTCTCGCACGCCGTGGGCGTGGGCGAGCCGATGTCGCGTCCCGTCGTGCGCCTCCTGATGGCGCTGAAGCTGTCGAGCCTCGGCCGCGGCCATTCGGGCATCCGCCGCGAAGTGATGGACGCGCTCATCACGCTGTTCAATGCCGACATGCTGCCGGTGATTCCGGTGAAGGGTTCCGTGGGCGCTTCGGGTGACCTCGCGCCGCTCGCGCATATGTCCTGCGTACTGCTGGGTGTGGGCGACGTGTTCGCGAAGGGCGAGCGCATGAGCGCGCTGGAGGGCTTGCGTCTCGTCGGCCTCAAGCCGCTCGCGCTGCAGGCCAAGGAAGGTCTCGCGCTGCTCAACGGCACGCAGGCTTCCACGGCGCTCGCGATCTACAACATGTTTGCAATCGAAGACCTGTACCGCACGGCACTCGTTGCCGGCGCGCTCTGCGTGGATGCGGCGGCAGGTTCGGTGAAGCCGTTCGACGCGCGCATTCACGAACTGCGCGGTCATCGCGGCCAGATCGATGCGGCCGCGGCCTATCGCACGCTGCTCGAAGGCTCGG